>QQUD01000301.1 GCA_008501785.1 Chloroflexota bacterium | reverse complement strand
ACTAAACGTTTGCAGGAACAAGCCGATTTGGCCGCAAGCGAGGCTATGCTCAGGAATATTTTTCAGGCAGTTCCGTTAGGTGTTGTTATGGTCCAAGATCGAATCATAACATTTTCTAATAGCAAAATAAGCCGTATGTTGGGTTTTGGAAAAGATGAACTTATTGGACAAAGCGCCAGAATATTGTATCCCGATGGCGAAGAATTTTTTCGTGTGGGTCAAGAAAAATATCCGATTCTATCTGAAAAAGGGGCTGCGTCGATTGAAACACGGTTTCAGAAAAAAAATGGTAAAGTGATTGATATTTTGATGCATTCAACGCCTCTTGATCCGCTTGACATCTCGGCTGGCGTCATCTCAACAGCAATTAATATCACTGAACAAAAGGAAATGGAATCTGCACTGCGGAAAAATGAAGCACGGTATCGCAATATTTTTGAAACAACGGCCGTTTCCATTTGGGAAGAAGATTTTTCAGCAGTCAAGGCGGCAATTGGTGCCAAAAAAGCCGAAGGCGTTACTGATTTTAGAACTTACTTCGACACACATCCTGATTTTCTTTTACAACAGCTCGAATTAATTAAAATAGTGGATGTAAATGAAGCTGCTGTCAAAATGTACAAGGCTGCTAGCAAAGAAGAGCTAATGAATTCATTGGAGCGAACCTTTGTACCTGAATCCTTAGCTACATTCAAAGAAGAAATAGTTGCCATTGCGGAAGGAAAACCCCATTTTACGGCTGAAGGCGTTACCAAGGCGCTTGATGGTGAACGTGTCGAAGTTATTGTGACAATGACCTTTCCCAAAGAAGCTGCTCTCTGGGAAAATGTTACGGTGGGTATGGTAGATATCACCGAACGAAACCGAGTTGCAGCGGCTCTCCGAGAAAGCGAAGATCGGTTGTCAAAAATTAGAATTGCAGCAAATGATGGTACGTGGGATTGGAATTTGAAGACCAATCATTTGTATTTTGACCCTCGATATTATGAAATGGCTGGGTATGATGTCAATGAATTTCCACATCGCTTTGAAGAATTCCAGAAACGCATCCATCCTGACGATGCTTTTATTGTAATGGACCAGGCGCGGAAACATTTGGGGAAAGAAATTGACCGGTTTGATGTTGAATTTCGCTTCAAAAAGAAAGATGATAGTTGGTTGTGGATATTGGGAAAAGGTGTTGTTGTTGAATGGGATAAGTATGGTGATCCAGTGCGTTTTTTGGGAACCCATACTGACATTATGGACCGTAAACTGGCTGAAGATTCGCTGCAAAAATATGCAAAAAGGTTAGAGACGCTGCAAAAAGTAACGGCCGTTTTGACTACAACGCTGGCCCTTGAAGAAGTGTTGTCTAATATTCTTGAACAGTTAGCCTTAGTGATTGATTTTGACAATACCACCATTTTTCTGCGCGAAGGAAATCAAGTTCGTATGGTGACTCTGCAAGGAGATATTTACCCCCAACAGCTCATAGGCAAACTTTACCCCTTGGACAACCCTCTTTTTCTTGAGATTCAAACAACTGCCCAAACGCTTTGTCTAGCTGATGTCCAGGTCGATCCACGTTTCCAGAACTGGGGTGACGTAAACGAGGTACACGGTTGGATGGGGGTGCCATTACTTGTACGAGATGAATTGATTGGATTTTTGACATTAGACAGTTATCAAGTTGATATTTATGGGCTAGATGAAGCGGAAATGGTACGGCCGTTTGCCGACCAGGCAGCACAAGCGATTGAAAATGCGCGATTGCACGAACAGGTAAAGCGTAACGTTGCAGAATTAGATGAGCGGGTGCGTGAGCGTACCGAAAAGTTAAACATGTTGGTCAGTGCTATGACGGGACGTGAGGTGCGTATGGCTGAATTGAAGAAAGTGATCAAAAAATTGCGTAAACAGTTGAAAGATGCAGGAATAAAACCTATTGCAAACGATCCTTTAATCGCAGATTAGTGTAGCGTTGAGGTAGAGAGATGACCGATCACAACAAGTCTAAATCACATTTATTGGCTGAAGTTACATTGCTTCGACAGCGGGTGTTGGAATTGGAAACGGCCGTTTCCAACCATGTGCATACCCAGCAAGCATTGCAAGAAACTCGAACTGATTTGTGCAAGTTTAAAGAACACTTGGAGCAGTTTCAAAAGGCGGGGAAAATCGGTTCATGGGAGCTGGATCCATTTAGCAACAGGGGGATTTTGTCGAAGGAGTTTGCACGAATTCACGGCATTGATCAACTTGATTTTGAAATGGATGAATTGATTAATCTTGTCCCAGATGAAGACCAACAGATAGTAGCAAAAGCGTTAGAGAATGTTCTGGAGCCTGATGGTGTTTATGAAGTAGAGCATCGCATTATCCACCAGAGTTCAGGCGAAATTTTTTGGGTGCATGCGCGTGGTGAAGCGATCCGGGACAATAATGGGGCAATTATTAAAATAACCGGGACATCACAAGACATTACTGAGCGAAAAGTAGCTGAAAAAGAACGGCGTCAAAGTGAAGAACACCTCTCTGTTGTTTTTAACAATACAACCGATCTGCAAATTCTCTGGGCTGTTGAATCGCAGAATGAATTTCGTGTAGCACGTGTCAACAAATCATACATCAAAACTGCAAAAAATTTTGGAATAGATATTTCAGAAGAACAGATTTTGGGCAAGACCCTAGACCAGGTGCTAGCTATATTGGGTCTTGGACAAGATGAATTGGACTACATACAGAAACATTACCAAGATGCTGCAACAACCGGTAGACAAGTGGACTATACAGATGCGGTCGATCTTGTATTGGGCACTTACTTTTCAGAAATTTCGTTGGTCCCAACATTGGACGCAGAGGGTAAGTGTCAATATATCCTTTTCAATTCACACGATGTTACCAATATCAAAAATAAAACAGAAGAGTTGAGAAAGCTAAATGAAGAATTAGATGAGCGGGTTCGTGAGCGCACGGCTGATTTGCACCAAACTGTGCAGCTAATGGCTGGGCGTGAAGTCCGCATGGCTGATTTGAAAAGAGTCATTAAAATGTTGCGCAAACAGTTACAAAATGCCGGAATGAAGCCTGTGGCAGATGATCCATTAATTCATACATAATAACAGTTTGTAATTCGTAAATAATTGTAGGCACATCAATTGGGAGTATTTTCTATGATTTATTCATTCATAGATAGGAATCGTCGGTTTTTTAATAGGCTGGACTTCATTGCTTTAAGTTTTGCACTGGTAGTGCTGATCGGTTCTTTGTTTATTTGGAATTTGGTAGTTGACTGGCATGAAGAACAATTATTAGCTGAACAACGTAGAATCGTTACTGCGGAGTTTACACCTTATGGGAATGCGTTAACGGGTGCGATTAACGGCCGTTTTGCCCTTTTATCTGGATTACATGCCTTTACCGAAACGAATGCTCAACAGTCACCTGAGGATTTCCAAACTGATTTCGACAACTTTGCTAGTGGCTTGTATGCAAATGCCTCTGGAATTCGCAACTTTGCAGTTGGACCAAATGGTGTAAATGAATATGTTTTTCCCTTAGAAGGGCATGAATCTGTTTTGGGGCATGATCTGATCAACGATGAACGACCCAACGTTCGCGCTGATGTGCAACGAGCTATCAATAACGGCAATATCGTGTTAAGTGGTCCTTATGAATTGCGTCAGGGCGGGCAAGCTGTAATCGCTCGTCAGGCTGTTTTTAAAAATGGCAAATTCTGGGGTTTGGTGGCGATGGTTTTAGACATGCCGCCGGTTATTTCAGAA
>QQUD01000413.1 GCA_008501785.1 Chloroflexota bacterium | reverse complement strand
CTGGTTCGGAGAAAACGGCCGTTCCGCCACTCACCGGTTGACTATTCCAAACGGCCTCTGATTGCCAGCGACAGCCCCAATTGCGATTGATGTCAACATTGTTGGCGTTTAGGCGACCGGCTCGCTCACCGGGAAAAGCGGGTGTGTCTGGATTGGCGTTTGGAATCACATAAACCGTGACATTTTCTGGTACGTCATCCAGATTTGCAGTCAAGTAAGCAATCAGCCCCTCAGCCAGCTTGACAGAAGCGGGTGCAAATCCAGAATGAAAGCCGCCAATCAAAATCAACACTGTATCTCCATCACCGAAGCGGACTGCTTCGATAGGGCGATTCAGCACCGATTGGCCAATTTCGGTTGTTTCTGGTCCCAGACTGCGGGTGGGTGTGGGTGTGATTGTTGGTGTTGACGTTGGGGGGGGGGTAGGCGTAATCGTTGAATGGGGAGCCAGTGTGGAAGTTATAATAACTTTAATAACGACGGCCGTTTCTGCTGGCTGTGGTGAAACAGGCGATGGCACGACGGTTGTAACAACAATAGGTTCGAGTGATTGTTGTGTGTAAATTCTCCATCCAGCAAAAAAGAGAGCCACAATCACAAACAATGCCACTAAATAAACCGGCCAGCGTCGTTCAGGCTGTTGTTTTTGTGAGGGTAGAGTGGTGGGGGTCGGGGTTAGCAAATCTTCTTTGCGCACGACTTTTTGCTGATCTGGATACACTTGCCACACGTTTGCCAGGGATGTATACGGCCGTCCGCCTTCTGCTGTTATGGTTGCTTCTAAGTCAAGCAGCAACTCTGGAATAGACCGGTAGCGATTCTGTGGCTCTGCGGCCAGACAGCGATGCACAAAAACGGCCGTTTCCGGTGCCAAATCTCCCCGCAGAGAATGAATAGGAACAGGCTGCATCGGCCATGTATTCGGGTCGGTGAACGGATGTTTGCCGGTAAGCAGTTCGTATGCCAACATGCCCAGCCCATAAATATCGGTGCGAGCATCAACCTGACCACCGGCTACTTGCTCTGGCGCGACATACAGCGGCCACTGCGAAGGGATGGGCAAATCAGGCCAATAGGCACGGCCCAGGCTGGGCAAAACGGCCGTTTTCTCTCGGCGTAGCAAAATGTTTTCCGGCTGAAGGGCACCATGCACCAACTGCTGATCGTGCAAAATGACCAGCGCATCTGCCACCTGATGCACCAGGTCTAACGCATTGACCGCTGGCATGGTATCCCCTTGCAAGCGTAACAAATCTAGCTCATCTCGTACCGTACCGCCATTAATGTAGGGGAGAACGAGATACGGCCGTTTTTCCTCTGTCAGGTCAATGCTAAATAACTGCACGATATGTGGATGTTTGAGTTGCGCCAACGTTTCTGCTTCTTGCTGGAATTGGTGTTGCCGTGCCTCATTGTCCATGAAATCTGAGCGCAGCAACTTTAAAATCACCTGCCGTTGCAGCGATTCATCCTGGCCCAAATACACATCCGCCACCATACCGCGCCGCATGTATCCCTGTACTCGATATTGTCCTAAAACAGTGCCAACTAAATTGAGTGGATCGTTCATAAGCGTTTCAGAGGTGCAAGGTGCAGGGTGCAAGGGGCAAAGGAAGAAAGAAATTCCTTGCCCCTTGCACCTTGCCCCTTGCGCCTACTTCGGAGATGTTTCCCATCGTTTTTGCTTGGTAAATAACACTAAATTATTGTTTATTTCAGAATATGTGAGAAGAAGTCCATTCTCAAATTGTTGTACGATCATGTTGTTTGCATTCCGTTCTGTTTCAGAAGGGATGCCCAGACTTTGGACTACACTGTTTGTACACCACAACCAGCCAAATGAATTTTGTAGATTATTTTGGCAGGTGGCCTGAGACGCATCGGCTGGTCCGACGTTAAACGTACTGAGTGTGGCATCGTTGTACAAGACATGTATCTGGTTTGTATTTGCACGCCAGATCATCTGCCCCCCAGGGAACATTTGGTAGGCTGCTTCACTCATTTGATAGGTGATGATGCCGCTTGTGGCACAGCCGAGGCGAGATTCATATTGATCGACGGTATTGCCCCAACTGCTGTCGGCTCTGGCTACACAGGAGAGTGTGGGTGTGGTTCTGGGTGGCTGGATGGGATTGATGATTGGTGGGGCAGTGGGTGGAACGGCCGTTTCCGTGGGCAGAACCGGCGTTTCGGTTGGCAATGGGGTGTGTGTATAAGTTGGAGTGACGGGTATGAGCGTTGGTGATGCTTGCACCACAATTTGAATGGTAGCTGGTGATGTGGGGTTGGGGGTGTTGGTAGAAACGGCCGTTGCTGCCACCTTAATCGCATTTTGTGTTAGACCTGTCTCACCAAATATTCCATTCGGCAGTATGTTAATAATTGATAATGTCAACAATATTAACACAAGTCCAATTAAGAGTAACAACAGCCAGTTTTGTCGAAAATAAAGCTGCCATCGACCCGGTCTGGGGATAGATGTGGGGGGGGGCGGTGCGTCGCCTGCTGATTCTCGTTCAAGAGCCATGTCAATGGCCTTGATTAGATCGATGACGGATTGATACCGATTGGCGGCATGTTTTTGTAGGCATGTGTTGACGACTTGGTACGTTGCATCAGACAATCCATCTCGTGCCAGTCGCAGCGGTGGCGGCTCAATCAGCACCTGATGCTCTAGAATGCGCCAGGGGTCCAAATGTGCGTAGGGATGTGAGCCTGCTAGCATTTCATAGAGGATGAGGCCGAGGGCGTAGATGTCAGAACGGCCGTCTACGCGTTCTCCCCGAATTTGCTCAGGCGACATGTAGTAAGGCGTTCCCGGCATTTCGCCAGTGCGTGTTAGTTTGGTCATCTCTTCCACAGCCGCCACACCAAAATCGGTCAGCACCGGATGCTTTTTATGGCGCATTAAAATGTTTTGCGGCTTCAAATCTCGATGGAAAATGCGGCGATTGTGTGCCGTAAACAAGGCTGATGCGACACGTTTAATCAATTTTAACGCCTGCTGCTGCGGCAGCGGCCAGGAAATTTCACCTTTGGCTGTCAGCCGATCCAGTGACCCATCCTCAATGTATTCCATCACAATAAACGGCTGGCCTGATGGGGTCATGCCTGTGTCGAAGATTTTAATGATGTCGGGGTGGTCCAAACTAGCAGCGGTACGGGCTTCACGCTGAAAGCGTTTTACAAATGCTTCATCATTGAGATAGTCTGCCTGCATCACTTTTAAACAAACAACCCGTTTGAGCTGCGAGTCAGACGCTCTGTAAATATCCGCCATGCCACCACGTGTCAAATATTCTTGGACATCATACTGGTTGATTTGTTTCCCTTCCCACGTTTCGTCGTTGTTCATGTTGTTTGAGTGTGACACAGTTTGTTTAAACCTTGGCTAAATATATTGTAATGATAAACGGGTGTGGGAGATATGCAAGAAATAAGTGTTACACAGAGTTGCACGGAGAATCATTAAGTTACACGGAGAGGAGAAGAGGGTTTACCACAGAGGGCGCAAAGGACGCGGAGATTTTTGATATTACCGGAGTGGAGGCTTTAGCCGGGTCGAGTAGAGCGTTCCGGCTAAAGCCTCCACTCCGGTTTGATGGGTCAGTATTTTACTCCTCCTCCTCTCCCCTCTCTGTGAATCTCTGTGCCTTCTCTGCGTAACTCTGTGACCCTCTCCTACCTCTCCCAGCGAGGTTGCCAGTCGGCATAGTCATTAAAAGTTAGTTGACGCATGTCGGTGCCGTCGGAGCGCATAATGAAAAT
>QQUD01000877.1 GCA_008501785.1 Chloroflexota bacterium | reverse complement strand
GTCAACGTGCGCAACGTCGTCAAAATCTACGAAACCACAGCCGGGCGATTTGTGGCGTTAAACGGGGTGGATTTGCAGGTAAAACATGGCAAGTTTGTGTCCATCATCGGCAAGTCGGGCAGCGGTAAATCGACGCTGATCAACATGATCACCGGTATTGACCGTCCTACATCTGGCGAAATTTTGGTGGGAGAAACGGCCGTTCACACGCTCACCGAAGAGCAAATTGCTGTCTGGCGCGGCCGGGACGTTGGCGTCATTTTTCAGTTTTTTCAACTGCTGCCGACGTTAACGGCCGTTGAAAATGTGATGCTGCCGATGGATTACGGCAATAGATTTGCAAAAGACGAACGGGCAGACCGCGCCATGTACCTGCTGGAACGAGTCGGCATGGCTGACGAAGCGCACCAGCTGCCGCCGCTGCTCTCCGGCGGCCAGCAGCAGCGCATCGCCATTGCCCGCGCCCTTGCCAACGACCCGCCGCTGCTCACTGCTGATGAACCGACTGGCAACCTGGATACAAAAACGGCCGACGACATCTTAGCGCTTTTCGCAAGCCTGGTAGACAGTGGCAAAACCATCCTCATGGTCACACACGACACCGATTTGGCCCGCCGTGCCCAAGAAACCGTGGAACTCGCAGATGGCGAAGTGGTCGATAGACGCATGAATTGGAACTAAAAAGCATCAATGGAATGACAGTATCGAAAATAAAAATGATAGAGCTAAAAAAACTTGTAAAAGAATACGACAGTTTGGCTGGAACAGTGACGGCGCTAAAGGGCGTTGACCTGATAGTTGAGCCGGGCGAGTTTTTAGTTGTGACCGGGAAATCGGGCGCTGGCAAGACGACCCTGGTGAATATGCTGACCGGTTTAGCGCGGCATACATCTGGTGAGATTTGGGTGCGAGATACGCCCGTTCACGAATTAGGACTTGAAAAGGCAGCCAGATGGCGTGGTCAAAACGTGGGCGTCGTCTTTCAATCGTTTGAACTGCTGCCGACGTTGACGGTGCTGCAAAATGTGACGCTGCCGATGGATTTTGCTCGCCGCTATTCAGAGCAAGCGCGGCGTAAACGAGCGCTGCATTTACTGGAAAAGGTGGGGATTGCGGAACATGCGCGAAAACGGCCGTCTGCCGTCTCCGGTGGGCAGCAGCAGCGCATCGCTATCGCCCGTGCCCTGGCAAACGACCCACCCCTTATCGTCGCCGACGAACCCACAGGCAGCCTCGATTCCAATACAGCTAACGCCGTTCTGGACCTGTTCCAACAACTCGTCTACAACGGCAAAACCATCATCCTCGTCACCCACGACCCAGACATTCGCCAACGAGCGACACGAGCGATTACGTTGGTGGATGGTGAGTTTGATGATTAAGGAGTGGTTTATCACTCCCTAATCATCAAAAGGAAAAACCATGTTATCCGCACGTTGGGCAAAAATAGTAAATGATTTATGGAATAACAAATTACGCACGGTGTTGATTGTGTTGTCGATTGCGGTAGGGTTGTTTGCAGTGGGGACGATTGTGAATACACGGTCGATTTTGTCTGTTGAATTGGCCCGCAGCTTTGCGGCGATACACCCGTCAACTGGTATTGTGACGACAATTGAGCCGTTTGATGTGGATTTTGTGGAGGCGGTACGAGGAATGCAGGAAGTAACGGCCGTTGACGCCCGCCGCATGATGGAAGTGCGTGTCGAAGTCGCCTCCGGTGAGTGGATTACTTTACGCGTATTTGCTATCGAAGATTACGAAAATATCCAGGTCGATATTGTGCGTCCCGTAAGTGGTGCATGGCCGCCGCCAGAACGCGAAATCTTAATCGAACGTTCTGCACTGGCACTGCTTGGTGTGGAAGAAGGCGACATGCTGCATCTGGAAATGCCCAACGAACAGCAGCGCGACTTGCGTGTCGCAGGTGTTGCGCACGACATGATCCAGATTCCCTCCCAATTTGATGGCACGCCGTATGGCTACATTGCCATGGACACTGTCACCTGGCTGGGCGAATCGTATGGCTTGAACGAACTGCATGTTGTTGCCGCCAATGCCACGACCGAAGAAGAGGCACGGCAGGTTGTCAATCATGTCAAAAACAAGGCCGAAAAAAATGGGCTGACGATCCCTATCAGCATGGCAGCACAACCTGGATCGCTGCCGCTCGATGATATTTTGCAGTCGATTTTGGCATTGATGGGCGTGATTGGCATGTTGTCGCTCTTTTTGAGTGCATTTTTGATCGTCAACACCGTCTCGGCACTGTTGGCGCAGCAAAAGCGGCAAATTGGGGTGATGAAGGCGATTGGTGCTGGCAGTGGTCAATTGATAGGCATGTATTTGGTGATGGTGTTGGTCTATGGTGTGCTGGCATTAGTGTTGGCGATTCCGTTAAGCATCTTTGGGGCGCGGGGCTTAAGTGTGTTTCTGGCGGAGATGTTTAATTTTGATTTAGCGGATGTGGTGATGCCGAAAACGGCCGTTTCCCTCCAAATCACTATCGGTCTGCTTGTGCCTGTATTGGCCTCACTCTATCCGTTTTTGGCAAACTTGCGCGTGTCTGCCGCCGACGCGATGAGTAGTTTGGGCGTGGACACATCTGGCAGCGGGCGTGGATGGATGAACCGGCTGTTGTCGGGCGCAAACTTGTGGTGTTTGCGAAACATGCTGCTGCGTCCCTGGCTGCTGTCGCTGCGCAACACCTTTCGCAGCAAAGGGCGGTTGGCGATGACGTTAATTACGCTGACGTTGGCTGGCTCCATTTTCATGAGCGTTTTTAGCGTCAATGCGTCGCTGTACAGCACGGTGGATGATGTGTTGTCCTGGTGGAATTTTGACACAATGTTGACCTTAACACGGCCGTATCGCACCGAAAAAATCGAACATGAAGCAAAAAAGGTGCCTGGTGTGACCGAAACCAGTGTATGGATGCAGCTACCAGCCCGCCGTATTCGCCCTGATGGCACGGAAAGCGAACCGATCTTCCTGTTTGCGCCGCGACCTGAATCGGCGCTGACCCCGTCGCCAACGGTGTATGAAGGGCGTGAACTGCGTCCTGATGACACCAATGCCATTATACTTAATGTGATTGTGCTGAAGGATGAGCCGGACATCAAAGTAGGGGATGAAATTGTTTTGAAGGTGGATGGGCGGGAACGGCCGTTTCAAGTCATCGGCTTCAGCTTAGGTATGATGATGGGGATGGCCCACGCCAATTATGAGTATGTTTCGCGGCTCAGCGGCGACATTGATCAAGCTGGCAGCCTGCTAGTGGCGCTCGATCAGCACGATGAAGCGTATATCAACGCCAAAACCGTGGCTCTGGAATCGCACTTTGAAGAGGTAGGCGTGCGTGTCAGCACTGTGCAAACCATGGTCGGAGAGCGCAACGAAGTGGAAAGTTCGTTCAATATTCTGATCAGTTTGCTGCTGTTTATGGCGCTGCTGCTGGCGGTGGTTGGGGGGCTGGGCTTGATGGGTACGATGAGCATCAATGTGCTGGAGCGCACACGCGAGATTGGGGTCTTACGCGCCATTGGCGCACCCAATCAAGGTGTGGCCCAGGTGTTCATGCGTGAAGGCATTGGCATTGGTGTGATGAGCTGGCTGCTCAGTTTGCTGTTTGCCATTCCGCTCAGCAAGCTGTTGAGTGATGCCGTTGGCCTGCCCCTGATGGGTGCGCCGCTCATCTACACCTTTTCGCCAACAGGCGTCTGGCTGTGGCTGATTCTGGTGGTGCTGTTAAGCGCCGTCGCCAGCTTC
>QQUD01000231.1 GCA_008501785.1 Chloroflexota bacterium | reverse complement strand
TTGTTTTAGCCTTGAGGCACCAGGCTATGATGTGGGGACAGGGGGGGAGGAGGAGATGGAGGGGTGGGTGGCGGGTTGATTAGCCGCGAACGAAACGCCCCGCAGAACCTGGGCCAGTAGAGCGGTCCTTTTGCAGAACGGCCTGGGCAAACAGATCCGTTCACAGGCGTACAGAGAGCAAAGTGGTCCAATCACTAGCCCCCTCGCGGAGCAAAGATAGGTGCCATCTGGCGGTATGCGGTTGGATGTGAAGAGTAGAGGTGTTGGGGGGGGCTGTGGCAATTGGGGATGTGAGAGAGGGTGAGAAGTGGTAAAGGGGAAACGGCCGTTTCCGGGTGAGGTGGAAGCCTGAATCACGGTTGATGTTGTGGAAGCATAGAAGGGTGGTAAAAGGAGTCGCGTTGGTATCACCAGGGCGGGAGACGCGGGGCGCGATGAAAGCACCAGCCCGGTTCTGTACAAGTTGAATAGTTGGCAAAAAGAAGCGTGGGGAATAGAGGGGAGCGTTCTGAGGAGACCCCGCCATTTTCAAAAAAAATGAGAAATGCTGCTTTTCGAAACTGGGTTGTTTGGGAAACGGCCGTTTCTACCCATCATCCATGATCAATGCTACGAATTAGTAATGCACAAAATCAACGGCCGTTTCCGTCTCATCGTCATCGGAACCAATATATCGCATGGTGGTTTCAATGGAAGCGTGTCCAAGCATTTTTTGTATTTTGGGTAAGGGAGCACCGTTGTCGTAGGCGTTTCGAGCACATGTACGGCGTAAATCATGTGGGGATAAGCGGTTGGGACCAGATCGTGGGGCGAGGTTGGCGAAACGGCCGTATTCAGCAACGATCCGGCGAATGGTGGCAGTTGTAAGTGGACGATGGGTTAGCTTGCTGTGTCGGGTGAGGCCGGAGAAGAGGCAAGCGAACTGAGGACTGGAGACTGAGAAAGAAACGGCCGTTTCAACCTCATTAGGCTTTTGTGTTATCTCTTGCCGTGCATGGAGCCAAGATTGGAGCGAGCTATAAAGAGTGTCGTGGATTTTGATGCGTCGAGTTTTATGGCCTTTGCCCTGGATGGTGAGCCAAAAACGGCCGTCACTTTGGTGGATGCTATCAAAGGTGAGGGTGCATACTTCGGCCTCGCGCAATCCTGCATAAAGCATCAAATCTAGAATGGCTCGATCACGTTTTCCTTTTAACCTATTTGTATTGACAACTCGACGTAGCTGTTTGACTTCGTTTATGGTTAGGCGGCGACCGGTCGGCTTATGATCACGTCGGCGTCGGCGTTTGTACGGTTTAATGCCCATACGATGAGCTTGGGAGTCAGATAGATAACCATCACGATAACAAACGGATAGAAAGGTGATTACGGCAGATAATCTAGTTTCCTGGGTATTGATACCAGCACCGGTTCTTGCAGCCAAGTGCGAAAGCCATCAAGATGAGCCGGGGTAATGTGCCGCAAAATCGAAGCATCGCCACGAAAGGCCCAAAGGATACGGCGTCCATCTGGTTCTGGTTCAGCAAGTGGAGGATCGATATTGAAAACTTCAGAAATGTAGGAAAAGAACTGACCCAGGCTGGTCTGATAACTGCGTCTTGTATGCTCACTTATGCCAGCGGCAGTGACGGCTACAAGGATAACTGCCCCTAAAGATTCATTTTGTGGTTGTTGAGAGGTTTCGATTAAATTTTTGCGGCCAGTTTTTACAAGAGACATGCAACTTTTTCCATGTGGGGCCAAAGTGTAGGCTAGATGAGCGATAAATCAGTTTATCGCTCACTAGAATTGTAGCGGATGGTGAGAAATCGACCTTAAAATTCGTTAAAAAGGGTGGGGGACAAATGCACTGAAATTGATGCTGCGTTGTCCCACGATCTCAGCTAAGATTGCGTCAGTTTATGTGCTGTATCGGGAAATAGCGTTCCACTTCTCACTGTATGGAATTTATTGGTTGGTTTTTGCGATAACGGCCGTTTCCTGCTACACTGTCGCACGTGTCGTTACACTCTATAGAGTTGTGAAAAGGATTTAATTGTGGCTACACAAGTTGCTGAAGAAAACTGGCTTTCTGTGGATGAAGTTGCCGAACGACTCGGCAAACATATTCGCACGATTCAACGCTGGTGTGATCGTGGGGATATCTTTGAAGGAACCCGCAAGAGTGGTCCTTTTAATAATTCACAATGGCGGATTCCGGAAACGGCCGTTATTGAGTTTGAACAGAAGTATGGGGTGAATTAGTTTGTAGATGGGCGGCTGTGAAAACGGCCGTTTTTTAGATAAAGAAAAAGGCAACTTGTTTCTCGCCAAAGGTCCAAGTTGCCTAATTGAATTGTACCTTTTCAATCAAATACTCTCTAAAAGAAAGGCCTGATAGATAAGGTTGTTTTTATGTGTGCCCTCACGGAGATTCGAACTCCGGTCTCAAGCTTGAAAGGCTTGCGTCCTAGTCCCCTAGACGATGAGGGCAACGGGCGGAATTCTATCACTCTGCCTGCCAAAGGTCAAATATTCGTTATAATTACATCATGCAAAGATTGCCTGCACGAAACTCAACAATTATTCAAGAATTTCGCGATGCAAATTCAACACCATTTGTTCAGATTTATACGCAAATTTATCCCAAACGGCCGTTTTCTTCCCCCCACATAAAAAATCATATTCAACGTATTTTAGACGGTAACGGCCGTATCTGGACCATCACCCAACAAAACAATCTCATCGGCTATGCAGCCGTTTATCCCGTACCCGGTTTACCTAACCTTGCTGAAATCGAAGGCGGCATCATCCCCATCAAACAAAGGCAAGGATTCGCATCGCAATTACTACATCACATCATTAATGTGCTTCATGAAAGCACAACGCAACAAATCTCTCTAACCGTCTCAAGCCTTGAAGCCCCCGCCGCCCATTTCCTATTACATCACAACTTCTTCATCGAACACGAAGAGCATCACCTTCAACTCGACAATTTACAATCTCAACCCTTGCACCTTGCACCTTGCACCTTGCACCTTGCACCTCATGAAACGGCCGTTTCCACCTTCCCAACCCTTTACGACCAAAGCTTTGCTGGTACGCGTTGGCATCAACCTTATTCGCCAGATGAGATCGATATTACGCTGTCACCCACAGATGAAATGCTTTTTTACCTGTACCGGAACAACCCAATCGGCTTTGCCTGGATACGTTTTCCCAACACTACAACTGCCGAAATTGAACCAATTGGCGTTGTGAAAGAGATGCAGGGGAAGGGTTACGGCCGTTCCCTTCTCAACGCCGTTCTCCATAAACTACAACAACAAGGCATCCAACAAGTTCAACTTGGCGTCTGGGCCGACAACCAGATTGCCCGCCATCTCTATCACAAATTCGGTTTCCGCCACCAATCTACAACCACCTATCTGGCCTATAACCTGTAAGTCCTTAATCCTGAGTCTGATAGTCATTAGTCGAATAGTCGAAGAAATGCGACCGACTACTGACTACTGACTACTAGACTACCAGACTATTCCATTCCCCTTCTTTCCTGAGAATCCAATAACCTTCACATGAGAATCCTTTGCGATCCGGAAGTTCCGTTTTAAAATGAAAATTGTCTACAATGAACGCAAATCCAAACAAAACAATAAAACTTGGAATTGTAATTAACAGGGGCCTGGCTGATCAGCGCACCCTCTGAAACTTAAAAATGGAGAATCACATCATGTTTAGAGATATTGCCGATGTGCGTCAGAAATTGGGAGGCCAGCAATACATTGCTTCTGAAGA
>QQUD01000097.1 GCA_008501785.1 Chloroflexota bacterium | reverse complement strand
TATATATTCTAACTGTTCCGGTAGCAGTTGCATCAATTGAGATTGAGATTCAAGCCTTAGGAATCGGTCCCATTGAATTTTCACCTTTCGTGGCCGTTGGTATGATGGCCTTGGTGGCTTTGGTGGCTATTGTGCTCGGCGGGGCTGTAATTTCATTTATCAATTCGTTGATTTCAAGGCAGGTAACGGCCGTTATTGACGATGAAACCTTCAAAGAAAAACAATCCCAGCTTGTACAACGAGATAAAGACCTACTTAAACAAATGAAAGAAGGTCGCACCCCGTCAACCCCCAACCACAATCGGCCTGGATGGTCTGCTGTTAGCACATCACTCATTGTGCTCTTCTTTGTCTGGATAGGCGGTATGGTGATCAATGGCACAATATATCCAGAAGGACAATTGATTTCTGATGCGGGTGAAGTGGTAAACTCAGCTCCCCGGGTTATTGTGCCACTCGTGCTTTTTGCCCTGCTTATTCTCTCATTTCGTATGCGTCCTGGAAAAGTGGTGGCCGCTGAATCAGCAGATGCCGCCCCCATTCCTTGGGATGCTATTGCCGTAATTTTATTAGGGCTGCTCGTGGTTGGGCTGGGACTAGCTGCTATGATGCTCCTTCTTTGACCCACATAATCTGTTTCTTTGGTATAAGTAGTTTGCCAAATTTTTTGAACCAATCTGTTACAAACAAATTCGGTAACATTAGTTAGGATGATGGAAGAATATGAATAGAACGAAACATTTGGTGCTTGCTGGGGTGCTGATTATCGTTGCCACTTTTTTGCTGCGTATTGTGTTTGGGATTATGTTTCAACTCCCTTTCCCGATTGGAGCAGAAACGTCAGGAATTCCTTATTATTTAGGAATGTGGCCTGAACCAGCGAACAGTGCGGCAGCCCCTATTGATGGCATGTTTAACGTCCACTTTTGGATGATTTCTTTCCTATTTGCCTTGATTATTGTGCTCATGCTTTACTCTGCTGTTATGTTTCGGCGCAAACCTGGTGACACGACAGACTCAGCACATATTCACAGCAACACAGCGCTAGAGATTGGCTGGACTGTCATTCCGGTCCTCGTTGTGGTTGGATTTGGCATTTATGGTTGGGTTGTTTTAGATGACGTAACGGCCGCTCGCACCGATGAAATGGTCGTGAAGGTTACAGGCCAGCAATGGTCATGGAGTTTTGAATATCCTGAGCAAGATGATGTGAAATCGGCCGCTCTTGTTTTGCCGGTTAATCGACCGATTAAGCTAGAAATGGAATCGGTTGATGTATTGCATTCGTTCTGGGTGCCAGAATTCCGGGTGAAGCAAGATTTGGTTCCAGGACGGGTCACAGAATTGCGATTTACGCCATCTGTCCCTGGTGATTATGTGCTCCGCTGTGCTGAAATTTGTGGGACAGATCACGCGCTGATGTTAGCTGATGTACGGGTGGTGGATGAAGCAACCTTTGCTCAATTTATTGAAGAGTCTCGATTCCGCTTCTCAGATTTGTCGCCAGCAGAACGTGGTGAATTGTGGTGGTCGAACAGCTTCTATGGCTGTGAAGCGTGCCACAGCCTTGACGGTACGCCTGGTGTGGGGCCGAGCTGGCAAGGTTTGTATGAACGGGAAGCAGAGATGGATGATGGCACCATCGTGATTGCTGATGATGCCTACATTATCAGTTCAATCCTTAATCCAGGAGAACAGATGGTTACCGGATATGTCAATGCAATGCCTGCTAACTTCGCTGATCGCTTTGCAGAACAGGAAGCTGACATTTTGGAAAAAGAAGGCGTTGAGGTTGATATTGTGAACGATTTAATTGAATTCATAAAGACGCTGGAAGAGTAGGAGATTGCATATGAAAGCTATTCTAAAGATTATACGCTCACTACCTGTTCAGGTTGGTGTCACCACCATCTTTGGCGCTGCTATAGGTGCGGTTCTAGCGCTCATATTGCGGCTTCTTCATGACTTGACTGTAGTGAGTGCTCTTGGAACGCCACCACCCGTTGTGTCCAATGTTGTGCTGCCACTCCTTGGATTTTTGCTCATTGCTTTCCATGCTGCAATTGGATTTGGCAGTTCATTGGGGCTGTTCCAAAACATGGTGTTAGGACGCATTCTTCGTTATGGCGGCCAATCGGCATTTGTTTGGGGCTTGTTGGGGCAAGCCGTTGGCTGGCTGCTGGGCAGCGGCTTCATCAATGCGATTCGTGCTGGTATGGGGCTGGAAACAGGGTTGTTGCTCGAAGGTCCACTTGTTTTCGGTGCCATCCTGAGCGTGTTTGGCTTTTTGTTTGGTGCTGGTGTGATGACTGACTGGACGCTGTGGATGGGCGGACACAAAACGCCGCTGCATCACGGCGCACCTGAAGGCCAGCCGGAATGGTTCCGTTACCTCTCGATTGATGTCAATCATAAAGTGATTGGTATTCAGTACGGCTTTACATCGCTGCTGGTGCTGCTGGTCGGCGGCATTTTTGCCATCATGTTTCGGCTCGAACTAGCTGCACCCGGAATGCAGTACCTCAGCCCAGATGAATTTAACACGCTGTTTAGCGCACACGGCATCATCATGATTGTGTCGATTTTGCTGGGTGTGGGCGCGATGGTGAACTATCTAGCTCCGTTGATGGTTGGCGCGTCGGATATGGCTTTCCCGCGCTTAAATTCATTTAGTTACTGGATTGGCATTCCCTCATTTGTGCTGCTGCTGGCGGGAATGTTGGTAGGCGGCTGGGATACCGGTTGGGTGGCTTATGCACCGTTGAGTTTATCAACGGCCGTTGGCGTCCAACTCTTCCTACTCGGCTTTTACATGAATGGGTTTTCATCCATCACAGGTGGTATCAACCTGATTGTGACGGTGTTCCGCATGAGAGCCAAAGGAATGACGCTGTTCCGAATGCCCATTTTTGTGTGGGGTGCGTTGGCGACTGCGCTCATTATGTTCACGGCTACGCAAACCGTTGGTGTGGCCTTGAGCTTGACAATTGCTGAACGGTCACTGGGGTTGACCTTCTTTAACCCGGCAAATGGTGGTGACCCAATTTTGTACCAGCATTTGTTCTGGTTCTACTCTCATCCGGCCGTTTACCTCTTTATTTTGCCGGGATTGGGTGTGATTAGCGAACTGCTGCCGGTGTTTACGCGTAAACCATTGTTTGGTTATAAATGGATTGCGCTGTCGAGTTTGGGTATTGCCCTGGTTGGGTTCCTGGTTTGGGCGCATCACATGTTTACATCGGGTATGAATGATTCGCTGCGGGTCCCGTTTATGTTGGCGACAATGCTCGTTGCGGTTCCAACTGGCGTGAAGTTCTTTAGCTGGGTAGCCACGATGTGGGAAGGCAAGATGACGTTTGAGACGCCGATGCTTTTTGTGCTGGGCGCGATTTCGGTTTTCTTGATTGGGGGCGTTACAGGACCTATTTTGGGGACGGTGCCCACCGATTTGCATCTGCATGATAGTTATTGGGTTGTCGGGCATTTCCATGCGACGATGTTTGGTGGCTTTGTCTTCCCCTTCTTTGCGGCACTGTACTACTGGTATCCAAAAGTTACGGGTCATATGTACAAAGAATCGCTGGGCAAGCTGCACTTCTGGCTGATGGTTCCTGGCTTTTGGGTGATGAGTTTTGGTCAGATGAGTATGGGCATTTTGGGAATGCGACGTCGAATTGCGGATTATGATCCGGCGTTGGGCATTCAAGGTACCCATATTTTGGTGACGATTGCGGCGTTGGTGATTGGTTGGTCGGTGCTGATTATGATTTATAA
>QQUD01001051.1 GCA_008501785.1 Chloroflexota bacterium | reverse complement strand
TCAGGCAGATGGCACAGAAGTTGTCACGTCGGTTCTCATGGAAGGCGAACGTGATGTAGCTGGTAATAAAGCTGTTTTTTCGGCACAAATGTTGGGCGATGTTGATTTTGGTCCTGGCACCACGTTTACATATACCGAAGTAGATGATCGCACTTACTTCATTTTGCCAACCGGTCAATGTGCAACCTTTTCGGAAGGGGTTACAGATGGCGATTTGTACAGCGTCTTTTTGAGTGAGGGCGGCTTCATGGGCGAACTCGATGGTGCATCGATTGGCAATCCAGCAACAGAAAACGTCAATGGTGTGGATACAGACCATTATGTGTTTACGGAAACGAATCTCAGTTCAATTGATGCTGCTGCAAGTGAGGTGAATTCAGTTGAAGGGCATGTTTACGTCGCCCAAGATGGCGACTACATTGTGCGCGTGTTGATGGATGGCATCGGGAACAGTTCGCTGCTCGATGATAATCCAACAGAAGCAGTGATTCATTATGAACTCAACTATTTTGACTTTGATGTGCCGGTAAACATCACAATTCCTGATAACTGCACGGAGGTGACGGAGTCTGAATACCCAATTTTGGATGATGCGTTTGCGATTAATGCGATTCCTGGCGTTTACAGTTATGAAAGTGGCGTTGATTTGGAAACGGCCGTTCTCTTCTACGAAACCGAAATGGCAAATGATGGCTGGTCAACGACCCAATCGTTAGACATCCCCAACGGCAAGATGATGGGCTTCAGCAAAAATGGTGAAGACATTCAGATTGCAATCAACGAACAAGGCGAAGGTGTACAAGTCGGCATCTTGTCCATGCCATAGTTAACATAACCCACCTTGTGTTTTGCAAGGTGGGTTCTCTTCATTCTGCTGGCACAACTTCCCCTTCACCTGTATGATTCCTACAATTCACAAATTTTCAATTTGAAAGGTAGTGGTAAAGGGTACCCATGATGGGTACCACTCTCCAATAATTTAGCCGTAGGAGGTGTGCTTTGGCTGAAAAGTCAGTAGCTACCATTGAGCAAAAAACCGTCATGTTTTATGACGATGAATTGATTGCAATTCGTGCCGATGATGGGCAAATTTATGTGTCCTTTCGGCATCTCTGTGACTCATTAGGCGTTAGCCGTCAATCACAGATGGTCAAAGTGCGTGATCATGATGTGCTGAGCGAGGGATATAAAGGGGGTACGATTATCACACCCCCTTCCAAATCCGGGCGAGGTGGTGGCCGCCAACAATCTAGCTTGCTGCGGGTTGATCTGATTCCCATGTGGTTAACCACCATCAGTGCCAGTAGGGTCAAGGAAGAAGTTCGGGAAAAAATCAAACGTTACCAGCGAGAAGCTGCTAAGGTTCTTTGGGAAGCCTTTCAAGACGGCCGTTTAACAATTGATCCCTCGTTTGAGGCACTTTTACAAACAGATTCCCCAGCCGTCCAAGCATACAAAACTTTTCAAGCACTTACGAAACTAGCACGTCATCAAATATTGATGGAGGGGCGTTTAGATGACCACGAACAACGATTAGAGCAGATTGAATCGGCGCTGGGTGATACAGATCGCCAAATTATGCCTGAACAGGCGATGCAGATTAGCCAGGGAGTCAAAGCAGTCGCACGCGAATTGGGCAAACGCACCAAGCGCAACGAATATGGCGGCGTGTACGGGGAGCTGTACCGGCGCTATGGCATCAACAGCTATAAAACGCTGCCCGCCAGTAAATTTGATGATGCCTTGAACTGGCTCAACGATTGGCTCCAGTCAATTATTGACGACACGGCATTTTAGTTTAGCAAGAATCGTCACTTTTTTATGCAATTGCATTTTTTTTGAAGGGCTGCATCCGCAAGCAGGATCAAGCGTTGCCTCTGCATTTCCATTATCGTAATGGTCATAACAAGTTATTTGAATGCAGGAGGCAATCGAATGAATAATAGTAAGCATAACGGCCGTTTCACACCCATCCAACTCAACCCCATTGGACAAGTTTGCCGACACGGCGAAAAAACCATTCTCGAACTCGCAGAACCTTATCGCCCAGGGCTAAAGCAGTTAGACAAATTTAGCCACATTATCGTGCTCTGGTGGGCCAATCAACGCGACAACGAAGAGTATCGCAACATCATGCAGGTGCGCCCACCCTATGCCGAAGATAAGCTAACCGGTATTTTCGCCACCCGTGCCGAATATCGCCCAAACCCCATTGGACTATCCACATGCAAGATTAAGGCAGTTGATGAAGTCAACGGCACTATCGAAATCTACAACATGGATGCTTTCGACGACACGCCCATTTTGGATATTAAAGGATACTTCCACGTTTGTGACCGTGTGGAAAATGTTCGCATTCCAGAATGGCTGGATGGTTGGGGCGAATGGATGCCAGATGAAGGGCTTGGCTTTTACGAAGAAGCTGAATAATCACACTGTTCCAAAACTCACTGCGTAAAAATTAATAGGAATTCGTAAAATTGGCGTCACGGGTAGGGACGGATCTTGTACCTGCCCAATCGAGGGCGACCACAAGGGTGCGCCCCTACCCGTAGCAATTTACCGCAATTTTCCAAATCTATCATAGGAATGGAGTTCATGTCTCAAGAAAAAATCATGCCAGTAGCACCAAAAGAGCGCATTGTTGCACTCGATTTTTTGCGTGGATTTGCGCTGCTGGGCATTTTGTTAATGAATATTCAAAGTTTTGCCATGCCAGAAGCTGTTGCCGGTTTGCAAGAAAATTGGCTGCCAAGTGAGGCTGTGATTATGGCGGAAACGGCCGTTTACCAAAGCGGCTAGCTAGCACAAATGGCACATCGCATACCCACCGCCATCGCCATGCAAACATTCGCCTTACTCTTTCGGGGCAGTTGGCGCGCAGGTGGTTTGATGCTGATTGGCATGGCGCTGTATAAATTAGGTGTGCTCAAACATTCTGTGTCATCGTTGCCAATCTGTGTTAATCTGTGACTCTAATGGAAAATGGTCGTTTGACATTAAAAATTCAGTTTCTAATGTCGAGTAATTTATTACAGTGTAACAAAAATTTATCGACTTTCCCTGAAGCTGCGAAGTTGTTTTTGCTTGAGCCATTTAGTTCATAGCTTCCGGGAAAATGAAGCAACTATTTATGTTACAGAGTACTATGTTCGATCAATTTTTCTAGTTATTGATAAAAATGTCACGAAAATGGCGCACGTTTTTTCAGGGTTAGATAGAGAGGGACGTTGAGATGGAACCAAGAATCGTACATAGAGAACAGCTACTTTTACTCGGCCTCAGTTTTTACGGGGATCCGTTTCAATCAAGTGCAGGCTGGACGGAAGAAAACGAAATTGGACGTTTATGGAAACGATTCACGGTATTTTTAGAAAATTACAAAAACCTGTTACCCCAAATTGTCAATCCAACTGCCAGTTACGAAGTACATATCGAGAGTGATGAAAGAGTTGTCACTGGCAATTATGAAATTTTTGTCGGCGTTGCTATCCAACAAATCAAACAGCTGCCCGTTACCACCCTTGTAAAAGTGCTACCAGCTACCGACTATGCCGTTTTTACCCTTCAAGGTGAACAAATTATCTCAGATTGGCACAAACTCATCTATGTTGATTGGCTACCTCAATCAGGCTATGAGTTTGCGTACGATTATAGCTTTCAACTTTATGATCATCGGTTTAAAGGGTTAGACAATCTGGCAGAATCTACACTCGATGTGTATATGCCCGTCCGAAAAATTGCCAGCTAATTTTGTGTCGCAGTGAGGGCGCATTCATGACTCATTTAGAAACCATGTCAGCAGCCATCGACTTTATCGAAACGCATCTGCAAGATGAGATGACGCTGGCTGATGTTGCTGATGCTGTTTCTTACTCACTTTATCATTTCAGTCGTGTTTTTAGCGCAACTGTACATCACACCCCCTATGATTATTTAATGCGCCGCCGTTTGTCAGAATCATCACGTGATTTGCTTGAAAGTGACAAAAAAGTGGTGGATATTGCGTTTGACTATCAGTTTAACAACGCAGAAACTTACTCGCGTGCCTTCAAACGCCTCTTTCACATTTTGCCCTCGCAATGGCGTAAACAAAGTCAGCCCGAACACTGGCGACAAATGCCGCAACTCACCCTCCCCCACCTGGAATATCGCAATCCAAAATCAAAAATTAGTCCTACTCAGATCAAAACTGAAAAGCTGCACCTTGTCGGCTTGATGTCTCAATTAGATTGTTTGCAAACAGATTCGATTGCAGCGCTTTGGAATCATTTGCATGCTACAAATGTGTCAGGTAGTGAGGCATTTGGCCTTTTCCTTTTTCCATCTGGGCCAGGTGATGCCAATCCTTTTTACATGGCAAGCATCTGCATACGGGAGCCAAGCATCAATCATGCATTGCTTGTTGAAAAACAATTACCAGCACAACGATACGCCTCGTTTCATCACAATGGACTGCCAGAAACCCGCTATTTGACGTTTGATTACATCTTTCATACCTGGCTGCCTCAGTCGGGGCAGAAATTGTCAGGCGACTATGTTATTGAAGCTTTTGGGAATGTGATGCCGTTATCAGGGGAAACAATTATAGACTGGGATGTTTGGGTTCCGCTGGGGGATTAAAGGAAATCTTCCCGGAAATTGTACGTTTTACTTGTGGCATGAGATGGAATTTCCGGGAAGATGGGAAGTTGAGGGATTAAACGGCCGTTTTCAACCGATCCGCAAACGCCTTTCTAAACTTTTTCACCTTTGGATCAATCACAAATCGGCAGTAAGGCTGGTTGCCATTTTCGTTGTAATAGTTTTGATGATACCCTTCCGCTGCATAAAACGTCGTCAGCGGCGTAATTTCCGAGACAATTGGATTTGACCACAATTCAGCCGCGTCTGCTTCCAATAAAGACCTTTCCGCAATTTGTTTTTGCGTTTCATTGTGGGTCAGGATGATAGACCGATATTGTGTGCCCACGTCAGCCCCTTGCCGGTTCAACGTTGTTGGATCATGAATACGCCAGAAAATAAACAAAATATCTTCAAACGAAATAATATCTGGATCAAAGGTAATTTGAATCACCTCAGCATGGCCGGTTGTTTCAGCACAAACCGCCTTGTATGAAGGGTTGGCAACATGCCCACCAGCATAACCAGACACAACCTGCTGTACACCTTGTATGTCCTGATAAATCGCTTCCAGACACCAAAAACAGCCGCCACCCAATGTCGCAATCTCTTGATTCGTCATGATTCACACACCTTCGGCAATCTAGCGAAACATGATACCGTTTCGCTAAATCATTTCAGTTATTTATATTGTTGTGTTGCAGAATTAATGAATTTATTATAACAACAACTGTTCTCAATTTTGCAAAAGTTTATATGGACCTAATTTGAAGACTGTGCAACATACAAAAATCTTACTAAATTATGCAAACGGCCGTTGTTGATTATTCCGATTCGAAATCACGGCTTGTAAATGATCTAGCAGATCATTCATCACCATCGGTTTTGCTAAATAATGATTGGCTCCTGCCTCTATCCCTGCGCGAACATCTTCCTCTTGTGCTTTACCGCTAAGCATGATGATTGGCAAATCGGCCGTGCCTTCTTCCGCACGCAATATTCTACATACTTCAATACCATCCATTTTCGGCATCATCACATCTAAAATCAGCGCGTCAGGCGCATGTTCACCGACTTTATCTATCGCATCCTGTCCATCTGCTGCTTCAAATGTTTGATACCCGACAAACCGCAGCATCATGCACAAAAGTTGACGGATTTCAGTTTCATCATCAACGACCAACACTGAATTTTTCATATACTACACCTCTTGGTTAAAACAACATATCAATGGTGACATATTGTTTTTGGCTCCAACCTCCATCAAAAGGGGCTATACGAAACTTCTGCAAGCCAAATTCTGACATTTTTATGCAAAAAAAGGGTACTTCTCTTCTCTTATCGAGGAATCTTTACAATAACGATGTGCAAGCAGCACAATTCTACAATGATGATAAAGATTTTAAAAAGAATTGAGTTTAAATTAGTGTAATCGACTTACAGGAGGCATTAAGAACAAAAAAAGAGCTGGAATGAACTCATCCCAGCTCTCGGCGCGTCTCTAATAAATAAATGATGATGAATAAATGGGTCAATAAAAAGTCGAGATACGCCCCTTTGCCTTTACAATGATGAAATAAAAAATAATACAGTACCCGCCAAGGCCAGCATTTTCCCAGCAAGTAACAAGTCCCAATGCATTTGATGTTTTATTAAAGAAGCCCCTAACGTCACACCAAACATGCCGGTTGCAATCCCCAATGGCCAAATTGCCAATGCAGCAAACCCTCGAAAGTTAGGCAACAGTTGAGTGAAAAGAATGGCAAATAAAACGCCTAGGATAGTTGCGAGAACGGGTAACGGCCGTATTCGCCGCGTTTCTTGCATTTCAACATCTGTTTGGCTAAAAGGAACAATCATAATTTTTCTCCGTTAATTAAAACTTTCTACTAGTACTGAAACCAACATCTTTTGACGGATAAAACGTGCGCAAATGGTTTCAGTTTAAGTGTTCCGTTCAGATCTGTTATCCGTCAATATTTGTTGGTCGGAACACTAGTATGGCTTGTCTTTTAATTAACTACCCGTCGCAAATCAGACAAATTCATAATAAAAGATATACGTTCTTGACGGCGTAAAACGCCTTACACATTTCTAGTACAGTCCGGCAGAAGTTCGTGGGCAATCGTATGGCGTACTTGCCGGACTGTTTAAGTATTGCGCTCAAACCATATTTGCACACGAACGAATGCCGTGCAATACGAGCAACATACAAAACAATCCAAATTAATGCTTATGTAGTCCTAATCCCTCATTAACAAGCCTCATACAAATGAGCAGTAGCCTTAATTGAATTGGACTGATGTTTCAATAACGCATCATCAAGCCCTAACGACAATCAATTTACGAATAACAAGATCATTTGTGGCAAGCGATCATACGCCTATAACGACATCGTTTCGTATTTTGTTCCCAAAAGGAATTCGGAATGAAAAGCTCAATTAAATTATTTTCTGTACATGGCATCGACATCAAAATCCACATGACATTTCCTCTGATTTTGTTATGGGCCGCATTTCAATATGGATTTTTAGCAAGAGGTGGTTGGGAAGGTGCCATTTTCGGCATCATTACAATTTCTCTGTTGTTTGTCCTTGTGACATTACACGAATTAGGACACAGTTTCGCTGCCAGATATTTTGGTGTGCCTGTCCAGCAAATCATTTTGTTACCTATTGGCGGTGTTGCTCAACTGAAACACATGCCCCGCAAACCGATGCAGGAATTCATCATTGCACTGGCCGGCCCAGCAGTAAACGTTGGATTCGTAATTTTAATCGGCATACTTGCTATTCTTTTCAACATTACTGAACTGAATCCATTCGCGGTTCTTTCATCAGGATTCACTTTATCTTTCTCCGCCATATTTGGCTACTTGTTTTTATACAATATCGTCTTGGCACTCTTCAACATGTTGCCCGCATTTCCAATGGACGGCGGCCGCGTCCTGCGGGCATTGCTAGCTATGCGTTTAGATTATGGCAAAGCAACCAAAATAGCAGTCCGAATTGGGCAAGCATTCGCCGTTTTGATTGGTATTTACGGTCTCTTTAACGGTGGTTTTTTCATGATTCTCATCGCTTTCTTTGTCTACAACGGTGCATCACAAGAAGGTCAACTCGTACAGCAATTTGACCGGTTACGTGGTTTAACGGTACGGCAAGCTTATGCCTCACAAACAGCCTTTTTGTCTCCCTACGACACAATTCAACGTGCCATTAGTCTAAAATTGCTGGGATGGCAGAGCAACTTTCCCGTTTTTTACAACGAACGAATGGTTGGTTTATTGACTGAACGAGATACGATGGAAGCATTAACGCGCCGTGGCCGTATGGCGCTGGTCGGTGAGGTCATGTCAACCCACATCGTTCCTGTCACACCGGATCAAGAATTATTTGATGTGCAGCAGCGGATGGTAAACGAACGGTTGACAGCTTTACCTGTTATGGAAGGCACTCAATATCTGGGCATGATAACCTGGCGAAATATCAATCAACTGGTGCAAACGCTATCTGCACGGCCAGATTTATTTGCCCCTGCACAATCTGCTTAATGGCATCAATTAATGCTCTTTTCACAGGTACGTAAGCAACTGTATTAGTCAAATGTAAAGGGTTTGACAAGGGTAACCTAAATTACCTTGTATGATGTTTTCAACGTAACAAAACAAACATTTTCCTCCTTCTCCTCTTTTCTTTTTTTCCTCTTCCGCACGAAGCCCCTTCGGGGGCTTCTGTGTTTCTGGTAGTTGTATTATTTTAGTTTCCCCTTTGAGAAAGCATAAAGCTGTAAACCTTATTACCGGTATACCAGTAAACCATCTTGCCATTTCAACAGTACACCAGTTAAACATCTTGCAACGTTAACAGCATACCAGTTAACTGTAAAACGGCCGTTTCATTCACAAAATCCGCAACCACTATTGTGCCAGTATGCCAGTAAACCAGCAATCAAGGCGCAGTTCGACAGCTTACCAACAAAACAGTTTACCAGTAAACTTGCATAACATAACTTCGAGCAGAATTTTTACTATTACACATCCCATGCAGACGGAAATAAGTCGTTGGGATTTTAGCTTGTGATTTTAATAAGCGAAAATGGGGGAGGGGCACGCATTTCCAATTAAAACAGGATTTATGCCAACTCAACTTTGGCAACATCGCCAAATTAAAATCTTGCACATACTTTGGGTCCCACAAATCAGAATTTGGCGGATTTGAAACCAAATTCATCATTTAGCAAAAATCACCACATCATAAACAGACAAATCAAAGCTAATATGCAGCAAATTAACGCGCTAATGATATTTTGATGTTTTTATGTCGTATTGTGTAAGTTTTAAAAAACAGCACGGTTTTCGGAAATTTTGCCAGCAACTCTTTTTACGAGATTTTGATTCCTATTTGCTTCAAACACAAAGTAAAAGTTAAGCACTTTTCTCAAACCGCTCATTTTTGTTTTTCATCTTCACAATTTGTTTATCCAAAATCAAGTGGTTTTTTGCAGCACCTCCCCCACCCCACGTTTCTCCCCTCCCCTACCGGCATGGCATGGTTGAAACGGTCGTTTTCACCCTCACAAGCACCAGTACAACAGTATAACAGAAAGCTGGCATACTGTTTTTACGGTTTACTGTATGAATTACGGCCGTTTTTGCCCAAATCCACGCTCATTACTAATGACAAATCCATTTTCGTTCGCTAAAATTCAACTTAATGGCTTACCAACAAGCCAGCTTGCCATTTTACTGGTATACTGGCTTACCAACAAGTTCGCAGGAACAGGAGCAGCTTACAAAATGAGAGAACGACGAATTGCTGTCAGCTTATCAAAAGGCGGCACCGGAAAGAGCACAACTTTAACCTCAATCGCACATGGCCTAGCTTTAGCTGGTTACAACGTTTTAACCGTTGATACCGATACCCAGGGACAAGTTGCCGAAATTTTTGGATGCCAACCCGAATATGGATTAGCAGAACTTGTGGCTGAGGAAGTGAGTCCTGAAGAAGCCCTATTTGAAGCACGAGAACGGTTGTGGGTGTTAGCTGGCGGACGTGGACTCGCTGGAACCAAACAATTAATTGCTAAACAAGAATTTGGCAGTGAACAGGTATTGACGCGCGCATTAGCCCCCTACGAAGGTCATTTTGATTACATTTTGGTTGACACATCGCCCGGTTGGGATGCGTTGACTATCAATGTTCTCTTTTATGTCAACGAACTGGTCGCACCAGTTGCGCTTGAAGTATTAGCAATACGCGGGCTAGTCCACTTCGAAAATCGCATCAAAGATATTCAAAGCTACCATTCTGATTTACAGATGCGCTATATCTTACCCACATTTTTAGATGGGCGGGTTAAAAAAAGTCAGGAAATTTTGCAGCAGCTGCGCGATCATTACGGAACACGGACTTGCGACCCGATTCGCTACAATGTTCGATTATCAGAAGCGCCAGGATATGGGCTTTCGATTTTTGAATATGATCCCAAGTCAAGCGGTGCAGCAGATTATGCTGCCTTAGTTGAAAGGATAAGAGCTGATGAGTAAACGTAGATCGACCCCGAAATTAATGGATGACCTGTTATCTGGCAATCGCCCCGCAAATACCAGAAAACCGGCAAGACAGAATACTGGTATACCAGCAGAAACACCGCAAGAGCAGCCAACCGTTCAGCCACGTCAGCAGCAACCATCTCGTTATCAAACTGCACCGCCTGTTGAGGAAAAAGCGAAAGCAACATTTTACATGGCCCAAGATGTGCAGTTTGATTTGGATGACGCGCAAATTAAATTGCGTCGATTAGCACCTAGATACATAAAAAAACAGCAGCTTTCCAAATCAGCTATTGTTGAAGCGGCATTACGGCTAGCTTTTGAGGAATTGGAACAGCAAGGTTCAAACAGTCAATTGGCGAAAATCCTTTTTATGTAGCTAAAAAAAATTTAAATTGGTCCAATTTTTTTGCTAACATGATTGTGTGGCAACAAGTTGGTCCAATCTTAGCGACTCCCCGCACATAATTTTAAAAACTGTTTTTCTGGTTTACCAGTATTATGGGATACTGGTAACAATATCAGGAGTAGAAAAGTGAACAATCATTTTATCCTTACCCCGTATTTCCTCGATGAACCAGTTTCAGGCCTGCTGTCCATTGCAAAAAGTGATTGGGAACTGAATGAACCAACACTCACCGGAGAAGACAAGCAGCAGCGGATGACGTTGATTCATCAACCATTGGCAACGGCCGTTTCCAACACCATCCAATCCGGTAAACGTCCAGTAAGCATCGCTGGCGATTGCTGCACAACCATTGGCGTGGTTGCAGGATTGCAGCAAACAGGCATCAACCCAACCTTAATTTGGTTCGATGCACACGGCGATTTCAATACCTGGGAAACAACACCTAGCAAGTTTCTGGGCGGAATGCCACTGGCAATGCTGGTGGGGAAGGGTGAAATGACGATGATGAATGGGGTTCAGGCCAATCCACTGCCAGAAAACCAGGTGATTTTGACAGATGGGCGTGATTTGGACCCTGGCGAAAAGGTGCTGGTAGACGAATCAAATGTGTTGCACGTCACCGATCCAGTAAAACTACTTGAAATGCCTTTGCCTGATGGACCACTTTACATTCATTTTGATGCGGATATTCTCGACCCGGCAGATGCGCCAGCCATGAACTATCCGGCACCTGGCGGACCATCGCCCAAGGTAATGCAGCAAGTTTTTGAGCATTTGGCAAAGAGTGGTCAGGTGGCAGCCATTTCTGTATCGGCCTGGAATCCTGAAATGGAGGGAAACGGCCGTTCTCAAACCCTCATCCTCGATTTACTAAAAACACTTTACCAGTAAAACAGTATGCCATTTTGCCGTTTTACTGGATTTCGCCAATGAAACGGCATTCCGATGAGACATCGAAGAGGACTCCCAGCCCCCATACATCAAAGGCAGGGATTCCTCGGGTGACAAAACGCTGTTTTATCCCCCAGGCAAGGTAGCGTCTTGACCTACGAAGGGTGTGGTTTTCAGAACTGAAAAAAGGGGATTCCACAAAGGACTTCGAAATAAAGATAGCCGGAGAGGTTCCTCCTCACCTCAGTTGCGGCAATCAAATCCTGTCCAATTCGCGATTTGTTATCTACGGACGTAAACCACAATACGCAACCATTGTCCCATTCATCGACAAGCTGCTGCATCCCATGCAAAGCGTCTTGAGGCACAGTTTGCTTTGTGTCGTATGCGCCGCGATTGGTACGTCTATGTGGAATGGCATTGTTAAGTGCAGTAGGGTGGGGGGATATACAATATCATTTGCAACAATAAGCCAGTGCAACAATAAGCCAGCCACCCATCCATGATATCGAAAACAACCTCGTTTACCGTTTTTCGTTTTCCGTTTATTGTTAAGAGTTTTTTGTTGTCTTATTGCAACAATTGATGCATTATTACAACAATTCACTTGACAAATAAACAAAACTGTTTTACTATAATTCTAATTATATACGCGGCCCGCATTTTCCATGCACCTTTTCACATTAATCAAAATCTAAACACCTCGTTAGTATAAGATTCATTATTATAATTTCGATTATAATAACAGCACTTATAACTACGCCTAAAAGGTGTCTCACAGCGCGATTACCAGCCGATTGCCAGCCAGCACAAATGATCGCCCCCAACAGTTGACACACAATAGAAGATCGTTTATTATAATCTCAGTTATAATAACCACGTATATACATTATTTGCGTGTAGTGGTTGCTGACTAATTGAATATAGCTCAATTTATAATAAGCCATTTTATAAACTGAGTTAATAATATTGACAGGATAGTTATATGGCAAAAGCATTTATTGGTCGTCACGAAGAAATGGAATTGGTAGATCGGCTTTGGGAAACTCAGAATGCCGAGTTCATCATCTTATATGGGCGTCGACGCGTGGGGAAGACGCGCTTGTTGACGCACTGGATGAGCGAACATCGTGAAAATGGACTTTATTGGATGGCCGAGCCAACCTCCGCAGTCGATCAACTTCGCTCATTCTCACAGGCATTAGCTAATTTTGCCGATCCAGAAGAACAAGCCCCGCTGGATTTCACTTATGCCAACTGGGAGCAAGCGTTGCGACAAGTGGCTCTGCTAGCTCGAGGTCGCCGATTTGCATTGTTTATTGATGAAATCACTTATTTGATGGACATCAACCCGTCGATTATTGGCACGTTGCAAAAAGTATGGGATCACAAACTTAGCTCGTCCAATTTAATGCTGGCGCTCTCAGGGTCACAAATGGGCTTGATGCGCAAAAAGCTGCTTTCTTATCAGGCACCACTCTACGGTCGTGCCACCGCACAAATGGAGTTACATCCTTTACCATTCGGTGTGACCACGAGCTACTTCCCCAACTACAGTCCAGCAGATCGTGTTTCAATTTATGCAATCTGGGGCGGTGTTCCAGCATATTGGGAACGACTCGATCCCACAGTGAGCGTATGGGAGAATTTGAATTTGCAATTACGGCCGTCTAACGCCTGGATGATGGATGAGCCACGACTGCTGTTGCAAGATTTCATTACCGACTTGTACAACTATGTGGGCATCATGCGGGCAATGGCACACGGCGCACACACATTGAGCGACATTGGTAAGCGCAATGGCCTTTCCAGCACGCACATGACCAGCTACCTTGGTGTGCTACGCGAAACAGGTTTTGTCAAACGACGTGTACCGGTTACGCAGCGCAATGTTAATTCGCGCTTAGGCCGTTACGAAGTCATCGATCCTTATTTGCGATTCTATTATCGTTTTTTGGCCGCTTTCCAATCAAAACTCGCGATGGGGCAGCAACAAGAACTACTGGAAACGATTGACAGCCACATGCCTCCATTTATTGAAGCGAATACCTGGAAGCAACTTTGCCAAGAATGGCTGTTACGAGCGGCTGCACATGGCGAACTGCCAGTTCCTATTGAACATGTTGGCGGCGAATGGAAACGCAACTTTAGCATCGATGTGGTAGGCATCAGCGAAGAAGAACGAACGCTGGTCGTAGGGTGTGCGCTGTGGCGCGACACACCAGGCCAGGTTGAGCATATTCAAGAGCTGATTCGTCAAACCAGCCTTATTATTCCCAAAACCGAAGAATGGCAGGTTTATTATGTTGGTTTTTCGGCAAATGGGTGGGCAGATGATGTGCAAAAACGCGCTTTGTCACTACTTGAAGACGAGAAAAAAGGACGTTCTCGCATCCGCTGGCAATTTGAAGGGGTGCGGTTATTAGATTTAGAAAAAGTTGATGATGACTTGGCCGAATGGTCGGGGATTATTGACTGATAAAGAAAAAGGCGAAGTGTGCCCGCACTTCACCTTTTAACAACCAAATAGCATTTGTTTCACTGAAATCTGTGCGCCAACACGGTTCTTACAGTGCCCCTTGTTTTGGGGTCCCCTAAGTTAGGGGAGGGGATGTTTGTCATTCCCCGGCCAAATGGTTCGATGCAAGCGTATCACACCCATTGGTACTCTGTCAACTTCTCTCGCTGCACACTCTCGTAAAAAGTGAAACCGTTGTTCAATTATTTGTTCACCACTGATCCGGGCTGGATCGTTGGTTATTTTTGTTTGCCTATTAACTGTTTTGGGTAAACAAAAAGCTAAACGTGTTTGCGTTTAGCCTTTGTTGATTTTTGTTTGCCACCAGTTTCATCACAGTCGTGTTGCTGCACGACATTTGAAGCGCCCCTTGATTGGGGAGGGGGATTTTGTGTCCCCATGTGGCAACTGTGTTTGTTTACGAAAGGAGCTTAACACACGCAGATCACAGTGTCAATCGATCACGTGTTCTGGGTGTAGTAAAAACCCGTTAGGCAAAAAGATGGACAAAAAGAGACTCTTGTGATTCTGTTGCTGGCTCTGCCTGGTAAATGGCCAATCCTATGATGTTCATTCACCATTATTCCTCCCCGCGTTTGGCCTTTTAACGAGTTTTTACTGCTCCCCGTGTTCTGGTCAGGGTTTTTCAGTAGTCGTGTTTTCATTGTCATTCCTGCGCAGGCAGGAATCCATCCTTGTTGAGTGCGAAGATGGATTCCCGCCTGCGCGGGAAT
>QQUD01001101.1 GCA_008501785.1 Chloroflexota bacterium | reverse complement strand
TAACCCTTGCGCCGATGTTTCTACCCCTTCAGCCAGCAGTTCTTCACCGGTGGCCGAATTTTTAATGACACGCCCTTCACCCGTCTGCGGCGATACCAGGAACGCATAAAAGTCATCCCCCTGACGGCGGGCAATCAAGCCATAACGAAAATCACCATCTGGCGTATCCGTGCTGTCCACAAAAATATCTGCTTCCATCGTGAAATCGTCGAGCGTACCTTCAAAGTAGGCAACACTGCGATGCGCTGGTTCGCCAGATTGCACATGATAATAATCGGGTGGGTGATAACCAGACAGTGTCGCGCCTTCGGTCACAGAGGGCCAACCGCTGTTTGGGTCCGTAAAATCATCGGACATCATGACGGTGGTGGTGGGCGAATAAGCCACCTCGCGCACTGTTAATCTGTCGAAATGGACGTGAGCACGGGTTTCGTCAAAAGTTTGTACGAGAAAGCCAATGTCGCCTTCAGGCAGCTCGGCATCTTTAAATTGGGAGACGAGACGGCCGTTAATCGAAAAAGCAAATTGTGACCCACTGGCATCCACACGCAAGCTGTCTTTGCCCGTTAGTCCTTGCAATGAGTCGATACTTCCCTGGTCTAGAACCTCCAGACCACTGGCTGTATTTCTTAAAACAGACCAACTTCCTGCACGGGGCGCGATAGTGAAGGCATAAAAATTGTCGCCCGTGCGCCGCAGCGTCATGCCATAACGGAAATCGCCTGCTTCGGTATCGGTCGCGTCTACAAAAACCAAGGCTTCCATTGTGAGATCGTCAAATGTGCCACCAAAGTTGGCGGTAGAAAGCGTGTTTGGTTTACCAGCTTGTACGTGATAATAATCAGGTGGGTGATAGCCATACAAAACAGACCCATCATCCCAACTCTCCCAGCCGCTTTCGGGATCGACGAAATCTTCCTGGAGCAAAATTCCTTCTTCTGGCACGACTTCTACTTCAGTAGCAGCACAGCGGAAACCAGCGGTAACTTGCATCGTGGGAACGGTGGGATCACCTGCCAGTCGGTAAGCCATATCACGTTGATTGTCATATGCGCCACCGCGCAGCACTTGTTGGCCTGCGGAAACGGCCGTATACGGCGCATCCACCCATTCCCACACATTGCCCGCCATGTCATACACATTAAATGCGCTGCGGTTAACTGGATTCGTCCCAGCCGCATAGGAGCCGCTGGTAGGTAAGGTAACTAACTGCCGATCATCTCCCCAAGGGTAAAGCAAGCTGCTAGGACCTCGCGCAGCAACTTCCCATTCGGCTTCGGTGGGCAATCGTTTGTTGGTCCAATTGCAGTAGTCGCGGGCCATTTCCCAAGAGATTCCTTGGACTGGGTTTTGTTCTTGCCCAGATGGTCCGGTTGGGCTTGACCAGTTGGAGGGAAGGTCTGCGTTGGTATCAGCCACAAAGGCGGCATAGTCACTGTTGGACACTTCATATTGGTCAATCCAATAATCCAACAGGTCCACCTGCTGCTCGGCTGCATACTGGTTGCCACCATTGCCCTGACCAACGGTGTAAGAACCCGCCGGGATTTGCACCATGTCTGCTGAGCTGGGCATGCTTGGGAAAAGGCGTTGATAGAGGAAGAATCCGCCAATGAGCAATCCGATCAGGAAGACCGCTGCGGCAACGCCAACCATCAGTTTACGTCTGGAGCGACGCGGAGCGATGGCAGCGGCCGGCTGGTCATCTGGCTGGGCTGGCTCGGGCTGTACTTGCTCTGCTGCTGGCGTGGGTTGGCTGGTTGGCGGCGGTGTTGGTGTGGGGTCAGGAGAGGCTGGTGGAATAACGGCCGTTTCTGATTTGGGAACGGCCGTTTGCGGAAAGCTGAACGTTTGTGCAGCTGTCGATTCCAGCGTTTGCTGGCCGACCATCCGTAATGCCGTGCCAATTTCGATAGCAGATGAAAACCGATCAGCGGGGTCTTTCGCTAATGCTTTTTCCAAAATGCCTACGAGAATGTCCGGTATATTGTTATTCAACACGCGAATGTCGGGAATTGGCTCTTGCACGTGTTTCATCATCACGGTCAGGGCTGATTTACCTTCATACGGAGGGCGACCGCTCGCCATTTCAAACAACATTACACCCAGTGAATAGATGTCGGCCCGTTGGTCAACATTCTCACCCTGTACTTGCTCAGGAGCCATGTACGCGGCCGTGCCAATGGTAGCTCCGGTCGCTGTTTGTACCTGGCCACCGCCGACGATCTTGGCAATGCCAAAGTCCATCAAAATTGGCTCACTCAACAAGTTAATGATCACGTTAGATGGCTTCAGATCACGATGCACCATGTTGCGTTCATGCGCAAACGCGACTGCGTCACACAAGTTAGACATGATGTGAATGGTTTCTGAAAGAGGCAGCCTCAGATTCGCTCCTTTGAGTGCGTCCAGCCGTTTTTCTAACGTTTCACCAGGGACATGTTCGAGGATCATGTAATATACGTCCCCTTCGTGATTGAAGTCATGTACCTGGATGATGTTGGGATGTCGCAATTGGGCAACGGCGGCAGCTTCCTGCTCAAAACGTTTCACAAACTCGGGGTGTTCGGACAGGTGTGGGTGAATCATTTTAACGGCAACGGCACGTTGCAAGTTGGGGTCAGTGGCTTTGTAAACAGAAGACATGCCACCGCGCCCTAATAAATCTTCAATTTGATAACGGCCACCAATGCTGCGACCAATCCAGCTAGGTTGAGAGTCTGTCATTTGAAACTCCTAAAGGTGTTGAACGCAAAGGCACATAGCAACTTGTGGTTACCTTAGTAAAGATGCAAAAGTAAGAAAGAAGGAAAATCGCTGCGTCTTCAGTGTGCTCTGCGATGAGTTTTCATACCTGGTGATATGCCACGAATTTGAAACCCATGATAGGTTTCTTGTGGAGTCTAGATTTTTTTGAAATAAATTGGATTTACCCAAAATTCGTTCGTTAGGTTTGAGTATAGGGGAAAAAGAAGGCGCAATCAACCCGTGTGCCGTGAAAATCTTGTGTTTTTATGGAGGGAAACGGCCGTTTCTAAGCTAATTCATAATAACGGGCACATACACTTTATATGGCAAAATATTGCCAATTTCCAGCACCGTTGGTGTGAAAGTCATTGTAAATCCAGAAAAGTCTGACAACCCATTGGGACCATGCCAGAAGCTGGGCGCATTGGGAGAAAACCACATCTCACAATATGCAAGCTTGTCATCTGACCAATTAATTGTGAGCGTCGGACCGCAAAAAACCTTGGGATAGTATCCTTGTGTGCTGCTAAATTGAAGCTGATAATTTTCAGTAACATTGTTGGCAGTTAGCTCGTAAACAACATTATTAAAAGCATCATTGTAGTTGTTTCCATTTTTGACAAACCAACCGATCCAGACGGGCGGCTTGGCAACGCCAGGTCCGTTGGGGCCAGCATATTGGTTTGGAAAAGACCAATTTTCTGAATCAACACGTCCAGAATCATTATATTTGTCAGGGCTGTAATCATTGATACCGCCAGAGTCAAACCCCTTCCAGGGATCTCCAGATGAAGAGTGAATGACGACCTCCTGGATTTCATCAGCCACGATTTCGATCTCATCAACAGTAAGATTACCATCGAGCGCATACTCCCCGCCAGAAGGAATCATGACATTTGTGTAGAGCATGTAGTCAAGGGGGCTTGCGATGGTGACGATTTCCTGTTTCCAACTGTCTCCATCAATATAAGTTTTGACTTCAAAATCATGATCTGACACAGTACTTTGGACCGTTGGTGCACACGCCTTA
>QQUD01000459.1 GCA_008501785.1 Chloroflexota bacterium | reverse complement strand
CACGGCTTCACCTGCCCCAGCATTGGTGCCGCCTGCGTCCTGGCAAGTGGGTGATTGGAAATCACTCCAGGTGCCAGTTTCAAACATCTTTTTGGCATCGCCAGGGTTGCCGACCAAATTCCCCGCTTCATCCAGCCAATCCTCACCAAACATCCAGGTAAGGTAAGCAAGATAAACCGGTTTGTTCAGACCCAGCGTAGCTTCAATACGAGCAATATCTTGCTCGCTGAGCCGGTCTTTAGCATCGGCAGCCAGATTCAATCCTGAGAGTGGCCCACCTGGTACTGCATTCAGTAGCAAGTAGATGGCAATTGTTGCCAAGATCACCACCAGGATCATCTGGAAACCTCTTCTAATCAAATAATTTGTCACGCGAAATCCTCCTCACGATAGCAACATTCTGTTCTATCTACAAGTAAGTGAATCAGGGTTAAAATAGGGGATAAAAAAATAAGCCATTTATAATGCCTTATGCTTTGTTTATGAGAATTTTATTAAGCTATTGTACCAAAGCTAGCTTACCCATGCCAGAACAGTCGCCTTGTCGCATCAATGTGACAGGAGTAACTGTAGCTCCCTATCAAAATCGCTTTCCCTTCTAAAATTTGCAAAAAAAAGTGGTGGCGATTTGTCATCGCCACCACTTCTAATAATCATTCAGCAGTTTTACCGTTGAAGATCGATTTCGTAAATATTGTAGAGTTCGGAGTTCTGTGTCGGGTCTACACCGAAGTTCAAAACCTCAGGACGTGCCGCAGCAACTTTCAAGCGCAAGAATAACGGAATAACCGGTACTTCTTGGGAGAAGATGCGTTGTGCTTCTTTGTGGTTTTCTTCGTATTCTGCTGTACCAGGCAATGAGCTGATAGCTGCATTACAGATTACATCATATTCTTCATTGATCCAACCTGTATCGCTTGCTGCACCCCATCCACCAAATGTTTGATCTGGGTTGTAGTGTCCTGGAATCAATTCATCTACTGGACCAGTGATTTGGTCAGAGGTGTACAGGTTACAGGATGGTTCTACACCGGTCAACCAGGCGAATTCGCCCAAGTCGAAACGACGACCAAACAACGGGCCATCAGGACCGTCAGCGAACCATTCACTTGAAGGCAGGTAGTACAATTCTACGTCAATACCACATTCCAGCATGTTTTCTTTGAAGATTTGGGTCAATTGCTGGCGCATTTCGTTACCGGTGGTGGTACCGAGGGTTACAGCAAATGGAACACCATCAGCTTCGCGGATGCCATCGCCATCGCCATCAACATAACCAACTTCGTCGAGCAGTGCATTTGCAGCTTCAACATCGTATGGCCATTCGGTCAACCCTTCTGGGTAGAGTGGATGGACGCTGGGGATGTAGGTGTGGATAACTTCAGAACGGCCGTACAAAATATTGTCAACCATGCTCTGGCGATCTGTACACATGGTCATTGCTTGACGTACGCGTACATCTTCGAAGAAGTCGGGACGACCAGCGCCATCACCGTAGTCACCGTAGCTGTTGATACCAAAGTCAACATGTTCGTAAACGGTACCAGTCTGGAAGTAAGGGGTCAACAAACCACTGCTTTCTGCTTCGATGAGGAATGGGGATTGGCCCACGTCCATACCGTCTTGTGTACCAATGTCACAAGAACCGGAGAGCAACTGAGCAATTAGCTGGTTGGTATCTGGGATAAACTTGTAGGTCAAGCTATTGAGATATGGCAAACCTTGATCGGCACCCCAGAAGAATTCATTGGGTTCCAAAACGATGCTGTCACCAGCAACCCATTCAACAATGCGGAAGCCACCATCACCAACTGGCATACGGCTGGTTTCTTGTGCTTCTAAGAGTTCAGCAGCGCTGAAACCTGACCATGCATGCTGTGGGTAAACGCTTTGTCCATCACCACCAATAATAGCGTTGGTGAAGTATGTTGAATCCAAGAAACCTTTAATACCAGTCCAGGTTACACCCAAATCGCCATTTGCTTCATAAGAAGCGGTACGATCAACCGTGAATTTGGTGGAAGGTGTATCAGGATCAGCGTTTACTTCAAATGTGTAAAGATAGTCTTCAGAGGTTACTGGTTCGCCATCGGACCAGCTGCGTTCCACGATTGCGAAATCAACAACCATCTGTTCCATTGGAACTGGTGTGCCGTCGAATACAACGGTTTCGCCATCAGCATTAACAACTTCAACACCCTCTTCCAAAGCAACAGCGTTGCTGGAGGTATCAATAACCATATCACCTGCAACAGCGTCTACGACATTGATAACAGCGTCTCCATCAGCCAAGCTAGGCATTTTTTCGATACCAACTGGTTGGTAACCAAAGGAGAGTGTGGTGTATTGACTTGTCCACAGTGCGTGCTGTACAGCACGTGCGGCCAACATTGAACCACCTGCAGGATACATGGTATCTGGTTCTTGAGCCTGGCAGACGATCAAGTCTTTTGGTGCAGCAGGCATTTCTTCTTCTGCAGCTTCTACTTCAACAGTCTCAACAACTGTTTCAACCACAACAACGGTTACTTCAACAGCCTCGCCTTCAACCTCAACGGTTTCAGTAACGACACGGGTAACCTCAACCTCAACGGTTTCAGTTTGGGGAGCACAAGCTGCTAATACAACAGCACCGATTAAAATAAAGAGAGCTACGAGAGCCCAACGTTTATTAAACATGTAGAATCTTCCTCCTCGCATGTCTTAGGGGTTTTTAAAAAGAGATAATCCTTACAGGACTATGGTTTTACCATATAAATAACAGTATGGTTTACCATTTGGGGGTTTTCCAAACATAGTGTCCTGTAAACCAACAAAAGCTCTGTCGAACGCACCACCTCCTTAAGAAGCGATTATCAATCCATATTAAAACAAAAAAACACAACCATGATTAAACTGGCTCAAGCATGAGCCATGGCTGTGTTTGCTTACTTTTTTGGTATTGATGAAAAAATTTTTCATGAATTGTAAATTCTCTTCTTCTTGCCCTACCATCAAAGGTGACAGGCAAGAACTATTATAAAACGATTGTTTCACGATGTCAAACTAGGGGCAAATAGGGGACAAACAAGGGGAAAAGGGTGTACAGAATGGGATAGGGAAGAAAAGTAGATAGTAAATGGTGAGAAGTAAGAGGAATTAGAAAAAGTGTTAGAGGTCGCCAGTTCGAAGTTGTGTGAGGAAAGGTTCGTAGGCGCTTGTCTCGTCGCCGCGTTCTGTGAGGGTGCAATAGTCTTGGACGATCATGGCTTGTTGCTCACGGTTGTGATCGCGATAGGTTTTGCCGTTGACAACGGCCGTTACCAACCCCTCAATAAACCCATAATTATAACAATCACGCTTCGTTTTTATCAGCATATAAATTGCTTCACCCAAATAGCGTGTACCAACATGTTCATATTGATAGACATGAGTGACCTCATGCATCACAAGCGGCCAGTTTTCACGGGTGTGTCGTCCGGTTAATGGCAGATTTACCGTATGCCAGGTGGCAAACGCGAGATTTCCATTCAGCTTGAATATCCATTCCAAAATCCCACCCTGGGCGATACGAATATCCCCATACCTCATGCCATCTGAGCCTAAAACGGCCGCTGCTTTCCCAATTTCATCGCCGGTGAGAGGTGTTGTATTCGTTATTATATGAAAGAAAAATTCACCGAGTTCAGGGCCGCCCACAAAATCAAACCACTCATTTATAAATCGGTGACACCAATGAGATATGCGCCCACCTTTATATTGCAGACAATCGATTATTCCACCACGCTGAGATTCTTGACTTAATTCT
>QQUD01000559.1 GCA_008501785.1 Chloroflexota bacterium | reverse complement strand
GTTCTTCTCGCAATTTATATTGCCGATTTTAAATGGCTCGAATCAAGCGATCTGGCAATCGAAAGTTGCGCCAGATGTGCAAGGGCGCGTTTTTTCGGTACGGCGGCTGATTGCGCAAATTACGGCACCGGTGGCGGTGGCGATTGCTGGGCCGCTGGCTGACAATGTGTTTGAACCGGCAATGAATGGGGGCGCTTTGGAGCCTGTGTTTAGCTGGCTGGTTGGCACGGGACCGGGCGCGGGCATGTCGTTGATGTTTTTCTTGTTTGGCGGCGTTGGCGCGGTGGTTGGGTTAGGTGGCTATCTGTTCCCGGCGGTGCGCAATGCGGAAGATATTTTGCCGGATCATGAGGTGGTGGCGAAAACGGCCGTTTTAAAAAATCGCGTTCAAGAACTAACCGACAAACGTCACCAATTGAAAAATTCACCTGACACGCCTGAGATACTGGGCGAATTACAGTCCATTTCACGCGAATTACGACAAATTGGCACAGAATATCAGCAAATTGCTTGGAAGAAGGGGTGAAATATTGCACATGCACCCGTTTGTTGTTATACATTAAAAGTGAGTGGGGAGTGGAGAGGGACAATTGAATATCATTGTGTGTGCTGTTGGGAAAAATCAAAATCCCATTGCAAACATTTCACACACTATTTGAGTAGAAGGCAATAACATGGCAGAAAATACGCAGTTAATTTGGGAAGTTGGCACCGCTTACGATTTATTTACCAGTCTGGATGTATTGCACACCCCAGACAGATATGGTTTACGCGGCTCTTGGGCTGCTGGCGTTCGATCCCGATTACCTGTGGAGCAGCGTGAAATGCTGCAAGCGGTTGTAAAAAAGAGTCACATTTGGACAATCCCCTGGTTAGCAGGTTTAGAAGGCGTAAAAGATAGCCAAACCATTATGGATCGTATTGCTGAGATTCCAGCCAGTCACCGTTTACCTACCTTTGCGGGTTGTTACCTTTCCGACAATGTCCGCGAATTTTTGCTCAGCATTATGGAGCGAGGGTCTTGGAATGAACAGGACAAGGGTACATTGAAGGAATTTTACAAAGAGATGTATCGTAAAGAAGGTAAAAAGAAGAAAAAGATTCCAGATGATGAACTTGAGCAAACGTTAACGATTTGGGCAAATGCTGAGGAATATGGCGAAGGGTATTTAAAGGGCCTGGAAACATATTATGAGGTCTTTTTTGCAGAGGAAGAGCGGCGTATTCGACCTGCACTTGAAGAAACGCTTGAAGTGTCGCAGGCATTGGCTAAGGATATGCCCCTCGAAGATTTGCTTAATCAACTTTCTCAAGGTCTTCGTTATGATTTCGAAGGGACCGATGAAATGAAAGAGTTGCTGATGGTGCCTTCTTTCTGGACTACACCACTAACCTTGTTTTCAACAGTTGGGGAGGGCAACGAGCGCTGGATTTTCATGTACGGTGGTCGTCCCGCATCGATGTCGCTTGTACCTGGTGATGTTGTACCGGAATTGCTCCATCAAACATTGAAAGCACTTGCTGATCCAACTCGTTTGCGCATTCTGAAATATTTGGCGGAGGAGCCATTGACCCCCGCAGAATTGGCGCGACGTTTGCGTCTGCGCCCCCCAACGGTGATTCATCACCTCGATTCCTTACGTTTAGCTCGCCTAGTACACGTAACGCTTAGTCATCATGGACGTCGCTATGAAGCACGCCGTGAAGCGATTGATGATGCTTGTGGCTTGCTGGGTGAGTTTTTGGACAGCTAAGGCAGAAAGTGCAATGCACCTTCTTGGGTGCAATGCACCGCATCTTGATTGTTCACCGACCATCGATTACTTTTTCAAACGCTAGGTTTGCAGTTAAATCTTTAAACCCCAGCTTCAGGTTAAGGGCGTACATGGGGTTGTTTTCCTCGTTGCCGGTGCGGATGGTGCGGATGCCACTTTGCTTCGCGTAGTGGATTGCATTTGTTTTAAGTAGGGTTGCCAGCCCACGACGACGATGGCTGCGGACGGTGCCAGTGAAGCCTGTTTTGTAGGTGGTGAGGTCATCGGATTTAGTGAGTTGGGTCATGCCGACGTAACGGCCGTTTTCTCTCGCCACAAACCACGCATCATGCAATAAATTCGGATTCTCGATTTCTCGCTTCACGTACTGCGCGAATTCTGGTTTTTTCGGTAAGTATGGCTGCGGTTCATCGAGTGTTAACAGCCAATCAAGTTCATATAATTGATTCTGCCAGGTCGGGTCGATGGTTTTTAGCGTGGAAAGCGGCATAATGTCGATGCCCTGGTCTGCAATTTTAGCGGCGAGGGATGCAAATGGCGTATCGTCAAACGTTGCCACATCAAGCGTGGAAATGACCCAGCGCATTACTTGTTTGAATTCTCGTTTTTGTAAAAATTGAATGCTTTGTGGTTTGTGTTCGTAGCAGCCGGTTCCCAACATTTCTGGAGCCGGAGTCAGTGGGGTAATAGCGTTGAGAATGTGGTTATAAACGGCCGTTCCCACCCCACGCCGTTCAAAATCAGGATGTACCGTAATGTAAAAATGATACCGCCCCGATACCGATTGCTGTGCATAAATTGCAAACCCCACAATCTGTCCATCGTGCACCACCACCAATCTGTGATACATCAAGTTTGGATTCCGTGTCTGATCACTGTACTTAAAATCCTCAACTGTTTCAGGATTATCGGGAAACACAGCTTTTTCTACCGCTGCAATCGCATCATATTCGGCATCGTTTTTTTGAAAGGGTCGAATGTTAAACAAAATAAAACCTTATAAAGATATTGTTATTCATAAGCTAACGTTTCCCAGACGCTCATTTTTGAAGCATTTTTGGCTGGCATGTAGCTGGCTACTGCAGAGATGAGCAAAACTAGAAATAGCCACGTAAAAGCGCCCATATTTGAGAATGAATAGGTAAGCGGAGATTGCAACAAGGCGTTGCCAATCAGATCACTCATTATTTTACCAATAGGGACGGAAACGAGATAAGCAATTGCCCAACTGAGCAGTCCTACAAAAATGCCCTCAACCAATATGATGCGCAGCACAGCTCGGTCAGATGCCCCAATGGCTCGCATCACGCCGATTTCGCGGGTGCGTTCCATGACATTAATACTCATCGTTCCCATTAAGCCCAGCCCGCCAACGCCAGCAATGAGCAGAGCCATGACAGCCATCATAGACACGATGACGCTAAAGATGAACTGAATTTGTTCACGGATTTCGGCCATTGTAAAGGTGGAGCTAACAGACAGGCCTATGTTTTCAAAATGTGTTTCCAAACGTTGCGCCAAATCGGTTTGTTGTTCTGAACTGCTCAGCACGGAGCGAACTTGTACCTGTTGCGCACGACCCTGTGCGTTCATCAACCGGCCAAAATAGGGGGCATTCGCATAAGCCAGCCCACCCGTCAGAGCGGAGCGCACAATGCCAATCACTTCCCATTCGGTTTCTTTGCCATCGATTTTTATCACGAGCTTGTCGCCAACTTTGATATCGAGGTTGTTTGTTTGTAAAACGGCCGTATTCAGCACCACACCATTGGTATCATCTTCTCGCAACCAACGACCTTCTACTACCACCGGTTTTATGAAATCCGTTTCGGCATCCGTGCCAAAAATCGATAATATCTCACTTTCTTCGTCGTTTTCCATGACGATGCGGGCTGTGCCGCCCAACCAACTCGTGGCATCAACCACACCATCCACACGCAGCGCTTCACGTTGTAGCTGCTCAATGCGATATTCACGATCAAAGGCAACGGTGACGTCGAAATTAAAATAATCGA
>QQUD01001059.1 GCA_008501785.1 Chloroflexota bacterium | reverse complement strand
GATAGGTTGTAATCCCATCTTTTTGTTCAACAATAAGCCGACCATCAATACAAATTTTCATATTAATTCAGATTGTAAAAAACATGGTGGTGTCATGCGTGAACATCATCACTCCCAGTTAATCAATTCTAAAGCAGGCTGTCCCCGATAGGTTACACAAAGCCTTATAAGCTCCAGGTAAGCCTTCAAGCGTTCCCCTGCGTCAGGAGGATAGCCAGTTAATATACCTGCCCCACGCGCGGCACTTTTAGCCAATAGCTCAGCTACAAACCAGGGTCGAATCAACCTTAAGTCATGGTTCAAATCATGTTTGGCAAAAAAATACAGCGTACTTAAATATCCGCCCCGTATTTTTATAGGGATTGCCCGATTAGTGCTAACAGAACCGTAATGTATAATGCGGGCCTGCGGAAATTGGTATGTTGAGAAACCGGCTTGCAAAGCACGATAACAATAATCTACCTCTTCACTATATAGAAAAAAATTTTCATCAAGATAGCCAACTTTATCAATTACCTCTCGACGGATTAACATACAAGACCCTTGTACCCAGTCTGCCGAGAATGGGTCTTTGCCTCTGGCCCTGAACAAATATTCTTCATTAAACAAGCCTGGAAACCAACGCCCCAACTTTATGTGCTGCCAAATTACTCGCTTGGCGGTAAGAAAGGGGAAACAAGTTAAGGTGAAGTTTCTCTGAGCGTCCAGGTTTGTACACCCGGCAATCCCTACATCAGAGGGTTGGGCAAGCATAAAATCAACCATCTGATCGAGGGCATGGTCCAGAATTAAGGTGTCATCGTTGAGTAACAGAATAAATTGACCATTGCTACGCCGCATGACCTGATTATTGTTGGCTGCAAAACTTAAACGCCGGGAATTATGGATTATTTTTACCTGGGGGAATTGTTTACTTATTTGTTGGATTAAATCAGGTGAGGCCAGGTTATTAACTAAAAATATCTCGCAATCAATGCTGGTCTGAGCATAAATTGACTCTAAACACGGCACCACTAATGGCTGATTACCCATTACAATCATTGAGATTGTTAATAGCATATCAACTTTGATTCTTTCTCCTATAATACCATTATCATTTAATCCAGGTCTTGAGCCAAAGCAACAAATTCGTAATCATACGCCGAATTGTTGGAGTGGTTCAAGTATTTTGTCAGAGCTAAAAGAGTTATTTGAAGACAGTTTACAGTCTACAATCTCAGTTTAATAGCCAAATTCCTCCTAACTTACCTCAATTGGACCGTGATTTGCCCAATTTTAGCTATTTCAGTCACGTTTTGGCGATTAATTTGGGGTCAAAGGCATAAACGCTAATTGTAGCTTTTTCAAATATCTCTATAGTTTTCACAACGGCCTGAACCTTCCCCAAATTATTACAAATCGTTCCTCGTAGAATTGCTTCATTGTTCTTCTTGGTATCTCTTTTCGAAGCAAACACGAACCAAATCTCTCTGTCTAATCTCTTGGTCAGTGTGTACCAGTTATTTTTCTCTGCCCCACAACAGTAAATAGCTGGAGTTCCTTATTCTGATATAGTTGACGATGGAAAGAGATTGTTGTATGCGCAAAACCGAGTATCTGCAGAAATTCACATACTAATCCTGGCGACAACCTCCACCAAGTCTCGAATGGCTTGAGTTTTCTTGCATTTGGCACAAAAGCAATCAGTCGAATACCAGAAAGCGATTCAGCCATAGTCAGCATCCTGCCCATAAATCCTGAAGCTATATCTGTCACAATGACTGTTTCTCGCACATGCGCCGTGACGCGCTGAAGTGCAAGAAACGGATCGCGCAAATGCAATAAGATTGAACCAAAGGTACAGATGTCAAATTGACCAATGTTTTCAGGGGTAGTATAGACTGATCCATACACGACCCTTGCTTGTGATTTGTTGGCGCTATGAGCAAACCAGAATCCATTATTTAGTCGCCGGATATGGGCTTTGCGTGCAGAGATGTGTTGTTCATAATCATAGCTGGCGTAAGGCACAATATCCCAATCTTGTTCGTCGGAGAGATCGTAGGCAACCACGTTTGCACCCATCTTTTCCATAGTAAAACAAAGGTGTCCACTGGCAGTTCCAATCTCCAGAACCCGTTTTCCATCGAAACTTGTATTACCAAGATAGGCAGTTTCCTTCCCCCTTAGATCCCAATCACCACGAACGGTCCCATAATTTGGGATATCCATTGTATGATAGAAATCACAGTCATCTATGCTGATGACTTTCCTTGGCTCTGCCCAAATAGTTTTTTGCATAGTATTCTCCTTATTATGACTTATGCGGAATCAAGTAATTAAAAAGGAATAGTTTGGAGAGCATGGTCATCAATGCCAAAAAAGCAACGCAAGGCCAATTTGGGAGTGTAATTACCGACACCGATTTGGCATCTAACAGGAATTGTGTTTGCAAAGTTACTCAAAATTTTGTTACTTTGATTCCACATAGGCCGTTTAATATAACGCGACCATATACCCTTAGTGTTTGAGATATCACGCAGAGAATTGTCCCGGATTTTTTAATCGGGTCACTAAACGAAATAGCGGCAACCCGATATTAGTATTAAAGATGGTATCTAACCAAAACGGAATAATGATCAGTTTATTATAATGCAAGGGGTAGGTATTCCATGCGTATTCAAGAGCATTTCGTGCTTCCTTTTTATTTTGGCCCCTCAGATATTCACGCCCTGTTGAAAAATAATTAGCTCCGCGAGCTTGAGACTCGAAATCCTTAATTTGGGCAGGTAAATTGGGCAATGAAAAAAAATCATCCAAAAACTGCCTCTCTTCAAGCAAAAAATTTACCGTTTGAGCTACCGTTTTAGATTTGTCGTGAAAGCGCACATCGGCTATTAATGCACCCATATGAACAATAGGAAATGTTAGTGCAGCCCGGGTCCAAAAATCACGGTCCATAATGTAATGAAATTTCGTGTTCAATGGTCCAACCTGGTCCCAAACTATTCCACGAAAAAACGCAGCCGGCTGAGTAATGAGTTGGCGGACAATTTGATGGTGCAGATCAAAATCAGGAGATTTGTAACTTCCCAGTAATTCGCCTGACGCCTCAATAATATTATAGTCACCATACACTATTCCTACATTAGGGTGCTGGAGAAAGAACTCAACGGCGGCTTGGATAGCGCCGGGTTGCAATCTATCATCGGAATTTAGCCACGTTAGAATTGAACCGGTAGCGTGCCCAAAACCCTTATTCAACGCTTCCGATTGCCCCGAATCGGGTTCACTAACCCAATGTTTCAACCAGGGTTCATATTTACGGATAATCTCAATACTAGAATCACTGCTCCCACCATCAATAATAATATATTCCAGATTAGGATAACCCTGTAAAAGAATGGAACGAATAGTTTCCTCGATAAACTCTGCTTGATTGTAAGATGGGGTGACAATAGTGACACGGGGGCACGGAGAACTATCTAGCCGGATCGCTGGTAAACCCTTGCTTACACCAGTCCAGGGCCAACCCGTTTTGTCCGATGGTGGTGGAGGAAGTTCGCTGAGGTCTGGACTACGCACTCGACCTCCCGATGTTTGCGAAATCTGTTTCGAGACGGTGGGTTTGATACCATTCTATGGTTCGCTGCAATCCTTCTTTTAACGATACTTTTGCGTGCCAACCAAATTCCTGTCTGGCTCTGCCGGGAGCCAGGCTGCGCCGAGGCTGTCCGTTAGGTTTGGTTGTATCCCAAATAATGTTACCTTGATATCCGAATAAATCCGCAATTAAGGTCGCCAATGCTTTGA
>QQUD01000320.1 GCA_008501785.1 Chloroflexota bacterium | reverse complement strand
CTTGCTTGGGGCCTTTTGGATTATGGTCTGGGGCGTAGGTGTAATAGGTAAAATCAAAATAGTCTGACACCCATTCAGCTGCATTTCCAGCCATGTCTAGCACACCATATGGACTGGCTCCTGCCGGAAAATTGCCAACAGGAACGACATCACCAAACCCGTTTTCTGCGACATTGGCGTGGTCTGGCTCCCATTCATTACCCCAGGGATAGCGGCGTCCATCTGTGCCGCGTGCTGCTTTTTCCCACTCGGCTTCTGTTGGCAATCGTTTACCTGCCCAACGACAATAAGCATCAGCTTCTCGCCATAAAATACCAACAATTGGCTCACTTGCTTGGGTTGCAACGATATCTATAGATTTTTCACTTCCAATTGCCTCTAAATATCTTGCAAATTGTTCCTTCGTGACTTCTGTTGTGTCGATGGCGTAACTGTCCAAATAGACCTGGCGCTGCGGTTGGTTTGAGCGTGGCCCTTCATTTTGACCCATCAAAAACCATCCAGCAGGCACAACTGCCATTGACTCTTGCGGCAGAGAAGCTGGTGGTGGAGACTGACACGCTGTAATCAAGATTAGAAACGATAACAGTTTAATTACAGTACAGCATTTTCCAAGCATTTCGACACACATAACTATCCAAGTTACAAATCCGAGTTTTTCGGCTCTTCTTCTGATGCAAGGACGATTTCAACTGTATTGCCCATCGGGTCTTTTACCGGAAAACTCCAATAATTTTGCCACTGTGGTTCTTCATAAAAAGTCTCAACACTAGCCCCTTTGAGATTTTGAACCGCCGTTTGAAATACACCATCAGTTAAAACAATAGACCAACTGATGATGGGATTGCTGCCAGTTTGCCAACCGGGCTGCCATGCCCAACCTGGAGATGCTTTTTGAGCAGCAGCGTTGAAAATGATGGTGAATTGCAGGCCGTCGCAATCATAGGCAACGGTTCTATCTGGCATTTCTGAATAATAGATTTCATTCAGTCCCAGCAGGTCTGAATAAAAATTCCGCATGGTGTGCAGATCATTACAAAACAGGTAAAGAAATTTGACGCCGGGTTGAGGTGGCATATGAGACTCCTGATTGGGTTAGATTGATAGCGTATATTGTAACGGAAAACGGCCGTTTCCATCCGCACATTAAAGATGTTGCCAATCGATTTGCTGAGGCTGGTTTTGTGGCGCTGGCACCCGATTTATATCATGGCGTGGTCACCACTGAACCAGATGAAGCGCGTAAGCAGGCGATGTCGTTAGTCGTTCAAGAAGCTGTTGGTGAAATCTTGCAAGCCGCAGCTTATTTAAAAGCCCAATCTTTTGTGAGTGGCGGCGTTGGCATTATTGGGTTTTGTATGGGAGGTGGCCTGGTTTGAGACATATTTATGAGCTTTGAGTTGTTGGGTGAGGAAAACGGCCGTTACTTTTTCTTTGCACCCGTGTTTTAACTAAAGGCAATTGCGGAGGAAAACGAAGATCGATGTGACATTTTCTAAAAATCTCTTTCAACTTCTAAACAAATCCTTACGATTCGCAATTCCTGTTAAAAATATAGCAAGAAATTCTGACTCGAAGCAAAAGGTTACGTTTTTATGAAATTCCTTGAGAAAATCAAGCTTATTCAGGGGGGCATGGGCGTTTACGTGTCCAATTGGCGGCTGGCAAAATCAGTCGCGATGCAGCGACTGGGTGAGACGGCTGGCACCGTTTCCGGTACGGCACTTGATGTCGTCTATGTGCGCCTACTGCAATTGGGAGACCCCGGTGGTCATGCAAGGCGTGCTTTGCAAGCGTTTGATAAAACCTTCGGCGTTTCAATCGGTCGCAGAATTTGTGACCGATTTTTTATTGAGGATGGCAAAGCACCTGATGACCGTTTTCGCAGCGCTCCGATGCATATTGTGCGCACAGAGGATGGTCGCAAAACTTTCTCATTGCCAAATGGCGAATCAGTCCGCGTACCCCTATCCTTAGACATCGACATCATCGAACTGCTGATCGCCACTGGTTTTTCTGAAGTCTGGCTGGCAAAAGAAGGACACCCAGGCAAGATATTTATCAACTTTCTCAAAAAAGTTGAATTGCCTTCGCTCTATGTTTTATATGGGGCCATGCTCGCTGGTGTTGATGGTGTGATTGTGGGGGCGGGGAATCCTGATGGGTTGCCCGCGATTACGCAACAACTTGCCACACATGCGGAGGTCTCCCACGAGATTTCAGTTCTCTACCGCAAAACCGGCGAAGAGTTCGAGATGACATTTGATCCAAAGCAAGTTGCTAGTGGCAAATTAGCAGCGCGTCCGCTAGAGAAGCCTGCCTTTTTAGCGATTGTTTCCCTTGAACGTTTGGTAACAATGCTGGCTGAAAGCGAGACGCTTCCCCCTGACGGCTTTATCATTGAGCATCACACAGCAGGAGGCCACAATGCGAATCCGCTTGGCCCGATGATCAAAGATGAGCTTGGCCAACCCATTTACAGCGCTAAAGATGAAGCAGATATGGCGGCCATTCGTGAAGTGGGTATTCCATTTTGGATGGCAGGCGGATATGGCAGCAAGTCCAAGCTAAAAGAAGCAATGGCGAAAGGAGCTAAAGGGGTGCAGGTTGGAACTACGTTTGCCCTGGCTGAAGAATCAGGCATGAAGCCGGAATACCGGACGGCCGTTTTGGCTGCGCTGAAAAGTGGTATGGATGATGCCGAGCTTGTCCGCACAACCACTTTCTCGCCAACTGGTTTTTCATTCAAGGTTGCGCAGCTCACAGATACGCTTGCTGATGATGACACGTATGCAGACCGAAAACGCATTTGCGATATTGGTCTTTTACAGCAGCGTGGTTTTGGGAAACCAGACGAGCATGGTCAGCGTGAACTCTTTCATCGTTGTCCGGCCGGGCCAGTTAATTCTTACCTCAAAAATCGTGGACTGGAACGGAATACGGGTGAGCGCCGTTGTTTGTGCAATGGCCTTCTTTCGTGTGTTGGGTTGGGCCAGGTGAAAAAGATTCAAGGTGAACCGGTGGAAGAGCCTGCCATCGTAACGCTTGGCAATCATCTTGACGGTGTGCGCCGCCTCTCACGTCAAGGTCAAGCACATTACTATGTGGCAGATGTGGTAGCAGATATTCTAGGGTAAAAATTTCCGAATCTTCCCGGAAGCTGAGTAATGACGGTGGCTTGACCCAATTATTCATAGCTTCCGGGAAGGTTTAACCATCTGTTTTCTTGCTAAAGATTGTTTGTTTGTTTCGCTTCTAACTTTGAAAGCATGTCTAATACTTGTTGTTCTGCGGGGGTATTTAGCACATTGTTGGCAGCAAAACTTTCCGCTTGCGGGTAATCGGTTTGACGAATACGTTCGGCCGCTGCTGTGCGATCATAGTCTGTCTGTTTGAAAAACAGCTTGCCGTCGATTAAGAGCCAATAAGCACCCGCTTTGCCAAAAGGCATTCCCACACTACCTGCATTGACGACGCGCAAATTACCAACGGTGCGATCAAACTGCATGTGCGTATGACCGCAAACGACCAACGCAGCATCCAGGTTATTGAAGATGGATTGCAATCTTTCATCTGATGATTGTTTTGTAAAAACATCAATATCGTTGTGTGGCGTGGCGTGACAAAACAGGACGCGCCCTATTTTATCTAACTCAAGTTGAAAGGTCGTTCCCCAGCTTGAAATAATTTGCTGCTGTTCTGAAGTTAGTTTTTCGGCAACCCACTGCGCGATGCCCTCTGCTTGTGGCGATAAGCCATTGATGGCTTTGCCAGCAAGGTGTCGCAACACTTCTG
>QQUD01000684.1 GCA_008501785.1 Chloroflexota bacterium | reverse complement strand
AAAACTACAAAATGTGGCCCTGTCATTCCCGCGCAGGCGGGAATCTACTCGACTACGTCATGGATTCCCGCCTGCGCGGGAATGACAAGTTCCCTATTACCGTTTTATTTTCTTAACGTTCATAATCGCCTAGCTAAAAAGAAACGCCCGATAAATCGGGCTAATCCCCGTATCCAAGCCCGATTTATCGGGCGCTAATTTACTAGCTCTGCGATTTATCGCGGAGCGCCTTGTTTTTTCAAAGGAAGCGACAATGTAAAAGTGGTTCCGTTAAGAGAAATAACCTGGATGTGTCCTTGATGCAGGTCCACAATTTGTTTGACAATTGAGAGTCCTAAACCGGAGCCATTGCCATTACGGGTACGTGATTTGTCGCCGCGCCAGAAACGTTCAAACAGGTGGGGAATGTCACCAGCGGGGATGCCAAGGCCATTGTCGCTGATGGAAATGTGGATGAATTGGGTGTCGTTAACGGCCGTTACCCTCACCACACCCTTCCCCACCGGCGCATGTCGAATCCCATTGTCCAACAAATTGCCCAATGCTTGCAGCAGCCGGTCGCTGTCTGCCTGCATGAACAGCGGCGCAGGTGGTAAATCCGCAGTTAGCTGTACAGATCGATCATTGGCAAGTGGGGTAAGGCGAGAAACGGCCGTTTCCACCAACTGCTGCACATCCACTTTATGCGGGTGCATCTGCAACTGCCCCGCATCCGCCAGCGAGAGCAAGCGCAAATCTTCAGTCATGCGTGATAGACGTTCCACTTCGTCATGGAGTTCTTGCAATTCATTGGGGGTTGGTTTGAGCAGGCCATCGAGCATCGCTTCTAGATTGGACTTCATCACCGTCAGCGGCGTGCGCAGTTCATGTGCCACGTCTGCCACCATCTGTTTGCGCACCTGCTCCTGGGACTCAATTTCGGCGGCCATACGATTAAAAGCAGCCGCAACCTTACCCATTTCATCACGCGATTTTACTGGCACACGCACACCTGTTTCGCCTTGGGCAATTGCCTGAGCGGCCAGCCGCAATCGGGCCATCGGGCGTGTGATTTGGCGCACAATCAAGGTTCCCAGAACGAATGCGACGAGTCCGGCGGTTAAAACGGCTGTAAACGACCGCTCCCGCACATCCTGTAAAAATCGTAATCCCTGCGCCTCGGCACTGTCCGGTGGAAACGCTTCATCAACAAACGCAAAAGGCTGCCAGGAGCCATCAGTTTGGACCACAACTTCTTCAATCACCACTTGTTCGATAACTTCCCGAACCACTTCTTCGACGACTTCAGGCGGTTGCTCCAATGCAGGAACGTCTGGTATTTCGGGTAACACGGGTATTTCAACAGAGTCTGGCAGTTGCGGTACAATCACGATTCGCTGAGATGGCACGATGGTTGGCAGCACAGAGCGGATATATGCGTTTCGCTCTGTCAGATATTGACCAAATTCGCGCTGGGTAACGTCGTTAATGATGGTGGTGACGGAGATGAGGATGATGAGCAAAACGGCCGTAAACGCCCCCATCAGTCGGAACCATAAACTGCTGACAACAATCCGCAGCTTACGACTCAGCCAGCGAAACGGAATCCAACCGATAACCCACGCCATAAACCGTTTCAATAATCGAAACATCGCCTGCCTTCTCCTTCAGTTTGCGTCGAATATTTTTAATGTGTTGGTCAATGGTACGTTCAAAGCCATCAATCGCCACGCCTTGCGTCGCCTGCAAAAGCTGCAAACGGCTGAGCACGCGCCCACAATTGCGCACCAAAACTGCCAAAATCTCAAATTCCGTTTGAGTCAAGTCGAGCAAATGATCACCGAGCCATGCACGATACCCGGCCAAGTCAAGCAGCAAATCCCCAGCACGCGCCATATCATTATGAACCGAGCCATGGGCCGCACGACGCAGCACTGCCCGCACGCGGGCCACCACTTCTCGCGGTGAAAATGGCTTGACAATGTAATCATCGGCTCCCAGTTCCAAACCTATCAGCCGGTCCATTTCTTCGGTGCGGGCCGTAACCATAATAATCGGAATGTCGGCTTCGCGGCGCACGGTGCGGCAAACGTCAAGCCCATCTTGTCCAGGTAAGTTGAGGTCGAGCAAGAGGAGTGACGGCCGTTCTCGCCGAAACACATCTACTGCCCGCGCCCCATCATGCACGGCTGAAACAGCAAACCCCGCCTGCTCTAAATAGAGTCGGAGTGTGCGCACAATTCTTGTTTCATCTTCGATAATCAATATTTTTTGCATAGGTTTTAAATGTTGAAATGGTTGGGGGTAGCCTCAACCATTTCAACATTTACTGCGGCTGTTTCTCTTTTGGCTGGCGTTGGCGGCGGACCAAGACCATGATGCCAATGCCGATGAGGAGAACGGCCGTTAACATATTCGCAATACCGCCAACAATATCAAAAAAGGAAGGTCCTTGATGCACAATACGCACCTGTGTATCTGGCAGTTGCGGTATTTCAGGAATCGGTGGAATCCGAATGTCTGGCTCAATTACTATCTCTTCCACAATTCTTTCAACGTCTTGCACTTGAATCTCTATCTGCTCCTCAATGCGCTTATCAATCATCTCTCCAACGACGGGACCACGTTCATTAATCACAACACGCTCCACCGGTCGTCTAGGAGCAGACCCCACAATCGCACCACCAATAAATGCACCAATCAGCAAAAATAGTAACGCAAATCCAGCTTTTTTAAAGATTTTTTTCATCATAACACTCCTTGAAATAGCAATTAGGTATCAAGTTTCAGCTATCAGCTTTGAGTGTTACTTTAGCGATGAAATGTGTAGAGATTGTGTATGTATTTTGAGGGGGTGGTGTAGGGAACAAGGGGAGATAGAGGTAGAGTTTAGAGACAGAGGTAGGAATGAGAGAGACTTTCCTCTATCCCTATCTCTATCTCTGTCTCTCATTTATTGTTGCTGATCGTAAGCTTCTTGCATCCAGGCAATGATTTCGTCATCAATATCTTTTCGGGAGGTGAGGCCAACTTTGTGGGTAATGGAACCACTACCAAAATTTTTAGCTTCTTTAAAACGCTCAGTGGTTGGTTTGCCTTTCAGCTTAAGCCCCAAATCGACGCGAGTTTTTGTCGTGGGCTGAATAAGTGCAAACTGCTTCGTGCGGACAAACGCAACATAGCTTTTACGCACGTTTAGCGTCACATCGCTGCCAAGGGAGGTTGCCAATTCGGCTAGCTGATCGTAAATGGGGCGCAATTTTGCTTTTGCATCTGGATATTGAGCATCTACTTTTTTAGCATCTTCATTCGCTGGTCTAAAGCGGAGAACGGACCAGGTGTCGTCTAAAGAAATTTGGCGCACGGGTGCCCATCCGAGCCGATTCAGGATGCCCCAACCAATGTCTCGTGTCAAATCGGTTTCTACATCGCCGGTTTGCTTGGGGTAGGCAATCCAGAATATGGCTTCAGGTTTGAGCAGTTTAACGGCCGTTCTCACATGCATCACCAAATCTTCTGCCCACTGAGCAAACATAAACACAGCGTCAAAGTCACCAATTGCAGCCGTCGTACATGCCACATCTGGCAGCAAAGAAACCAAATGTTCATAATAACCATTGGGCGCTTCTAACACCACCATTGACTGACCATTTTTTAACTGTAGCTTCTTAACTAATGGCGTATCCGCCATAAAACCTCCAAGTTGCAACACACTATTTCTATTAAATGATGCAACAACAAACTTGATGATAAGTGTGTCGAATATCTTATCGCTTAATAGATACGATTTTTATAAATCTGGGAAATCAAAATAATCTGCCTAAATGCGGATAAAAACTCCCTTGATATTATACCTTGGATGTTGATAATTAGCGAAATCGTTTTAAATCAGCATCTACCATCAAATGGATCAAATCACTAAACGAAATTCGTGGTTCCCATCCAAAATCGCCTTTGGCCTGTGCATAATCACCTTTAAGCACAGTGATTTCTGTAGGGCGCATCAACGCTTCATCTGATTCAACATGTTCTTGCCAATCAAGCCCTGCTGCGGCAAATGCCGCCTGACACAAATCGCGCACTGAGTAAGATGTGTTTGTGCCAATGATGTAATCTTTCGGCTGATTCTGCTGCAACATCAACCACATTGCTTCCACATATTCTTTGGCATAACCCCAATCACGCCGCGCTTCGAGGAAGCCGAGCTTGAGCTTGCCGTTAGGTGTGATTAACGGCCGTCCCAACTCATCAATCGGTGGCTGTTTCACGCCATTTTTGATGCAGGCAACTGCCGCCGTTACCTTACGCGTTACGAAATGCAAACTGCGACGTGGGCTTTCATGATTAAATAGAATGCCCCCACAGGCAAACAATCCATACGACTCCCGATAACAGCGTGTCATCATGTGGGCATATGCCTTGGCAATGCCATATGGATTATTGGCATCGATTGGAGTGGATTCCGTTGCAGATTCAGCCTGAACATTACCAAAAATCTCACGGCTGGTTGCCTGGTACACACGAGCGTGCGGTGCATGATGGCGTACTGCTTCCATCACCCGCACAATCCCCAGTGCCGTCACTTCGCCTGTGTACAGCGGATGTGTCCAGCTATCGGCCGGAACGGATTGGGCGGCAATGTTGTAAACCTCATCGGGCTGACAGTTGCGAATCACCTGCACAATACTTTCGCCATCAATCAAATCGGCCGCCTCAATCCGAATTTTCCCGACCAAATGCCGCATATTTTCTTTATCGTAGCTGGTCGTGCGCCGAATCGTACCAATGACCTCATATCCTTTTTCTAGCAGCAAATCTGCCAGATAAGAACCATCCTGTGACGATACACCAATAATCAATGCTTTTTTTAACATGACCTGTCTCCTTCCTGAATTCTTTTGCACGAAATTAAGTGAAATGAAGAAAGTTATCAAAATTCTTAAACGCAGATTAAGCAGATTTAGGACGCAGATTATGCAGATTTATTTCAAATCCTCTCCTCTCTTAAATCTGTGCCATCTGCGTTGCAATCCTCGTAATCTGCGTTAAAAATTCTTTCTGAACACTTTTTTAGATCACTTAGGGTGATGGTACTTGAAATTGCACGGGGGTAAATAACGGCCGTTACACGTTTCCCCTCTGCAAATACGTCGGAGAGATTGCATAAATATGACAAATCAACTATGATGCTGTCAGAAATTCTGATAGTTCAGAAATACTGCAAAGGTGATTTATGGAAACAACAACAATTCAAGTGCGACAGCGTGGTTCAATGATTCTTCCGGCAGAGTTACGTAAAAAATATGGCATTCAGCCGGGAGATACATATCGTTTGGTTGACTTGGACGGAATTTTTGTACTAACACCGATGATTCCTTTAGTACCCGAATTAGCTAAAGAAATCGAAAATTTACGGTTGGAATCGGGATTCACTACCCAAGAACTGATGCAAAGCCTGCGTGAGCAGCGTGAAAAATATAATGCAACGAACGAAGAAAGTACACAAGATGACACCACCTAAGCAAAAACCTCGTGTTTTTATTGATGCCGATGTGCTTTTCGCAGGTTCTGCCAGCCCCAGTGAACATGGAGCCAGTCATGTCATTTTGCGTATGGCTGAAATTACGCTGATTGATGCATTCACATCAGAGCAAGTCATTATGGAAGTTGAACGCAATTTACAAGCAAAAATCCCCAAAGCTTTGCCCGCATTTCGTCATTTAACCAGTCGCTGTTTGAAAGTTGTATCGAATCCGAAGACGGCCGTTATCCAACCACATACAGGCAAAGCAGACAACAAAGATTTACCCATTCTTGTCGCCGCAGCCCGTGATAATTGCACATGGCTGGTCACATTCAACATCAAACACTTTCAACCAGGCATTCCATCAGTCACAGCGCTCAGGCCTGGAGATTTTATCTTGCGCGTCCGCGATCTGTTAACTTTATTAAATTAAAGAGTCATCGATTATCGATTATTTATGAATTTTATTTGAGCAGCTCAATCGGAATCGGTTGCAGCGTTCGATTGTGATCGATGCAGACGAGTTGAATATTGGCAGAAACGGCCGTTTTCACCCCTCCCGGTCGCCACGCCTCCTGCCGCCAATTCATCCGATACTTCCCTTCTAATTCCCAACTAGAACGAATCTCCAATGTTTCTCCAAACTGTGCCCCATCCGCAAACTGCATATCCAGCTTGTACACCACAAATCCTAAACCGGCTTCATCCCAAAGGCCCACCAATCGCGCCTGGGTAATCGCCTCTTCCCGTGCTCGCTCAAAAAACTTAAGGTAGTTGGCATGGTATACCACCCCGGAAAAATCAGTATCTTCATAATAAACTGGCACTTTCAATAAAAATGGTCCACCAGTCAGCATTGATTTCGTCGTCATCCTGTTTTCTGCTCCTCAACTCAAAAAATAATTGCGGACCAGATTATAAAGAGGAATCACGAATAGCACGAATAAACGAATAACACGAATAATTCATTCGTAAAATTCGTCCATTCGTGTCATTCGTGATTCCTCTTGTGGCAATTCGGGAACCTTTTGGTGACATTGTTCGTTTTAGATGCAAATAAGGCAAACGGCCGTTTCGCCCGCACACAATCAACATAAATTGAATCCATCCAAGGAGGATGACCCAATGAAAATCAAACCCTTCACCCTTATTCTGCTTGCCTTATCCATTATTTTATTAGCTGCATGCAGTAGTGCTGCCCCAGAAACTGTTCAGGTTGAAGTAACCCGTGTTGTTACTGAAATAGTGGAAGTTGAAGGTGAAGCAGTTGAAGTAACCGTTTTGGTTGTTGAAACAGTTTCTGAAGCAATTGAATCCGAAATAGCTGCCGAAGAAACAATGGAGGAACCTGCGGCAGAGGCCCCAATTGCTGTTGCACCGCAAACAGATTCCGCAGAATCGATTGCACCAATGCCAACACCTTCGCCAGTGGGAACGGCCGTTCCCCCAGCAGACATGTTCTTCCAAGATTACGGCGTCAATCCCTATATCCTCACCAGCGCCGACAACCTATCCACCTTCTCATTAGATGTAGACACCGGTTCCTACAGCATCGCCCGCCGCTACATCAACGATGGTCTGATGCCCCCACCAAACGCCATTCGCGTTGAAGAGTTTGTCAACAGCTTTGACCAAGGGTATCTCAACCCACCCGATACTGGTTTTGCTGTCTACGCCGACGGTGCACCTTCTCCATTCCACAACGACGGCACCTACTTCTTACGCGTTGGTGTGCAAGGCTACGACGTCGAAGAAGAATTTCGCCCAGCCGCCGCCCTTACCTTTGTCATTGATGTATCTGGCTCGATGGGACAAGACAACAGATTGGGCCTGGTTAAAGAATCACTGCAACTATTAGTAGACCGTATGCGCTCAGACGATACAGTAGCCATTGTTGTTTATGGCTCGAATGCCCGTGTCGTCTTGAACCCAACCAACGGCTCAGACCGCAGCACCATCCTCAGCGCCATTTACGGACTCAATTCTGAAGGCTCAACCAATTTAGAAGCTGGCCTAAATCTGGGGTATGAACTGGCAAATCGCGCCTACAAACCAGGTGGCATCAACCGCGTTATTATCGCCTCAGACGGCGTCGCCAATGTCGGCAATACGGGTCCAGAGGCGTTAGCTGCTCAAATTCGTGGCTATGCCGACAGCGGTATCTCGCTCACCACCATCGGGTTTGGCATGGGCAATTACAATGATGTGCTCATGGAGCAATTGGCCGACAATGGAGACGGCAATTACGCTTACGTCGATAACATGGATGAAGCAGAGCGTTTATTTGTTGACAATTTGATGTCCACACTGCAAACCATTGCACTCGATGCCAAAATCCAAGTTGAGTTTGATGCAAATGTGGTGCAGCAATACCGGCTCATTGGCTACGAAAATCGAGCAATTGCTGACCAAGATTTCCGAAATGACGATATTGATGCAGCCGAGTTTGGAGCTGGACACTCGGCAGCCGCAATTTATGCAGTGCAATTTGTGCCGGGCGCAAACGGCCGTATTGGCACCGTCAACCTGCGCTGGCAAGACCCAGACACCCGCCGTGTGCAGGAAATCAGCGGCACCTTCAACACCTGGGACTTAAGCAGCTCGTTCGAAAGCGCACCGACACACTTCCAACTTGCCGTCGTGACCAGCCAATTTGCCGAACTGCTGCGCGGCAGCTACTGGGCCGAAGGCGTCACCTACAATGACCTGCGCATCTGGGCCGACCGTCTTGCCGCCCAAATGAATGATGCAGATGTGCATGAATTGGCGTCTTTGATTCGGCAAGTTAGTAGTTAAATTAAGTACGGAGCAGGGTGCAAAGTGCAAGGATTGTTGAAAGACAATATCTTGCACTTTGCACTTTTCCTGACTCACGACTCAACAAATCTCCAGATTGTTACCCCTCACTAAAAAAGACAATTCTCTGCAATCTCCTAAATCATGGCCCAACTCGATATTCAAAATAGCCGCCACAAGTCAAATGTAAAATTTCTGACTGCTTTAATCCAGGTGTACATCCATCAATATTGGTCCAGGTACCAGTCGAATAGACATATTCACCCTCTGATTGAAAATCTTGTCCATCAATAGAAATTTTATCTACACGCAGATTACGTCCCGGAGCAGAACCCTGACTTGTATCAACAAGATGGACCTGGACATGGTCTGAAGAAACTGGTGACTGATGGGTATAGGTAAAAACTTCAAATATGCCATCGCTGTAATCACCACCAATATCGGTAAAAGTAGAAACATGCATGCCAGCAATAAATAACTCGATGTCCTCAGTGCCATAACGTCCGGCGGCATAAATCGTGATGGTAGACCCAGCACCAGGTGTGGCAGTTACGGTTGGTAAGGGCGTCTGCGTTGGAGCAGGTGTAGGCGTTGGTGGAACGGCCGTTTCTGTTGGTCCCGGTGTATTCGTAGCAGTTGGCGGCAGGGCCGTTTGTGTTGGGGTGACTGTTGGCAGTTGCACCGACTGCTCAACACTGAAGTAATAGCCGGTAAACTTGCACCCTGCATTGCCTCCATTATATCGACAGTGTTGTCGAATTTTATAGGTAGGGTAGCTTTGTGAAACGGCCGTTTCACGCTGGTTTAGCTGCTCCCAAAAAATCGAGCTTGGCAGGTCAGAAATTGGCACAACTTGCCACACTTCAACACAATTCCCCCCTTGCGCGTCACAACCGAAAATTGTGGCATCAACTTGTCCACCATTGCGCAGGACTCGCCACATTGAAAATTTTAGCGTGTTATGAGGCTGAGGGGCATTAACTATTAAGTAAACATATGCGTCTTCACCGGGAAAAAGGGAATTTGCACTTTGCACATTTGCATCAAATTGCATGGCTGAACCATTCCCTTCATCTGCCGGGTTTTTTTGTGCGCCACAACTCAATGCCATATGACCCGTTTCATTCACCCAGGTGCCAAACCCCGAGACATTGGGACAATTGGGACCGCCGCTTAAATCCTTTAACCATGCCGATTCATAATCAATCAGGTTGTCGGCAGGCAACGGATCCACCGGGTTTGTGAAGCCTACGGCAGCAATAGTTGTTGCTGCTACGGAAATAAGCAAAACAACAAACAAAATTAGAATAGGTTTTATATTTTTCAAAATTTCCATCTCCTACTTGAGTAAGGTGAGCGAAAAGGAGAAAAGCCGCCATCAGGACTCATCGCGATATTCAAAATAGCCGTTGCAATTCAAATGTAATATTTCGGATTGCTTAAAACCGGGTGTGCAGCCATCAATATTTGTCCAGGTGCCGGTGGAATAAGCATCTTCTGATTGATACGCTTGTCCATCAATGGATATTTTATCGACTCTCAAGTTGCGTCCTGGAGAAGTGCCTTCAAAGCTTGTATCAACAAGATGAACCTGAATCTGCTCCGCAGTAACCGTTGAATTGTGTATGTAGGTATAGCGAATGAAATCACCTTCTCTGTAGTTACCGCCAATATTTTCAACAGTCCATGCGAGTACTCCATCAATGAACAGCTCCATGTCCTCTGTACCATAACGTCCGGCGGCGTAAATCTCAATGGTAGACCCGGCACCAGGTGTAACGGTTACGGTTGGCAAGGGTGTCTGCGTTGGGCCAGGCGTAGGCGTTGGTGGAACGGCCGTATTGGTCGGGGCAGGTGTATGTGTCGCTGTGGGTGGAACGGCCGTGTTTGTTGGGGTTGGTGTCGAGCCGTCTATCTGAACTAATTCCACATTATCTATCCGATATACATCACCCGTTTCAGCATATGGCGCTAACCAGAAACGTAAACGGCCGTCATTAACCGACCCCGAAAAACCACTGGTTGTGAACTCGATAGTATACGTTTGCCACGAAGATGAAAGATCAACTTTAATATTATCTAGGCCATAATTAGTGTAAGGGTTATCATGCATTTGCAGGTGTAAAGAAAGATTGTTTCCACTGCTATCATTACTGTCTAATTTAGCAGCAAATGATAGCTGGTACGTCGTGTTGGATTGCAAACTAATATTCGAACCAACGTCCATTTGATAGAGTTGGACATTATCGCCATCCCCCCCATTAATCGTTATTTGGGCCGAATAGTCGCAATGGAAGGCGTCTGTATTGGTGACAATAAAATCATTTTTGGACGAACTGTCAGACGAGTTTATATAAAAAGACCAGCGATTCTCACCATTCTCAAAACTAGGGTTGTCAATAAGATTCGCTGGATTAGCAGCGCAATCTCCAGGAGTTGGTGTTTCAGTAGGGGTTGAGGGCAAAGTAGGGGTGGGTGAAACGGCCGTGTTTGTTGGCGTTGGTGTTGGCGTTGGCGGTAAACTATCATCAAAGAAAACAGTTAGATCGACTTCACCACGTTTGAATAAGGCTGTCACAACATCCATAGCAAAGCTATTTGACAAATTACCAAAATCTTCGCGCAAAGAGCTTCCGGGCCTATCAGCTTTTTTAGGTGAAATAGGAGCAGCAAAAACGGGCGAACTATCTACAAAATGCATCGATGCTTCATCACCTGCCCAAGAATTAAAGACAATATTTTGCGAATTTTGAATCAGGATATCGTTGGCATTCTCGGTTTTAGCACCAATAACTAAAATGTTTTCTGCATTTTTAATTTCAGCCTGATAATCACCATGCCCATCTTCAATGTTTAGGCCATAAATAATCAGTGGCTGTGTAGTGCCATCAATCAGCAAGTGGCGATAATCATCATGGTAGTTGTGATGTGGAACGGAAAACAATCCAGCGCCAAACCAGCGGCCACCGCCATTCCCAGTAAAATGGGCCGCAATTCGTGGATTCCCAGAATTATCTCCATCGATTGGATCTGAATAAAGGGACCTCATTAGTGTGGAAACCACTTCGGACTTACCGGCGCGCCAGTGCACACCACCAAACCAATCTTTGTTCAAATCGGAAAAGGTTCTCCATTGCAAGCCAATGAAAGACATACGTGGCGCTGCTTCAGCCATATCCACTGTTTCTATCAAATAGGTAAGCCCGCTGGGATTGTCCCATTTTTTATGTCCGAGAATACGAGAAATATAATTAGCAACACCTGTTAAGTGTGTATTTTCATTTAAGACAATCGTTTGTTTTACCGGGTAATATCCGGCTGGGAAAAATAGAATATCAATGTCTGGATCATCAATTAACGATTGTATGGCTAGCCCGTTGTCTGGCGCGTCTTTGGAATCTGCTGCTGTGCGATCTACGCTTTCCACATCATGATCGACGACATTAACCACCCTCAAGCCATTGTCAAGCAAGCCATTGTTATTGGCAATTGCATCCAACATGACATCAGGTGAGGGATAGTGGCTGAGATCAATTGCATGGCGTTGGCGAAGATTGATAGTAGGAGTTTCCTCTAATAACGTAATTGTGCCTATAATTTCTGCTGAAGCGACAGCACCATTTATCAGCGTCTTCCCAACGTCGTTATGAGGGGCCACATATTCATCAATATGTAACCAATTATCACTGCCAGAAACTTTAGGATTAGCACCTGATTGGACGATGTAGCGAGCGCCTCCAAAATAAACATTGTGGAGGACAATATTTTTACCGGCACTATTGTCAATGACAGGCGCATCTGTTGGGTTTTCAATACGAAATTTGCCATCCAAAAAGGTAATGTTGCCACCTCCATTGCTCCAGGTGGTGACTGTTTTAATCGCAGGGGCCGTATCTTGTTCAATGTCAAAACCAGCAATCGTCAAGGGGCCACTCGATTTATAGTTGTAAATGGCATAATCTGTTTGCCCACTAATCATCAGGTTTGTGATGACAGGCCAACGTGCTTCCGGTGCATAAATGCCATATTTATACCCAGACCCGGCCAGTTCTTTATCAGCCTGGATTTCGATGCCATTTAATACGCTATTGGTACCCACCAGCGCATACATACCGGCAAACCCTGATTGCATGGTGATTTTCAGGTTCATAATAATATTTTCTTGGGCACCCTCATGCCAATAGGCTATGGCACCCGGGTTGCCAGACCCCACTTTAATATGCAAGTTGCGCACGCCAGTAACAAATCCATTTGACGCCATGCTTTCACCATCAATATAAGTCCAAAATCTGAGAACAGGTTTTGGGTCATCCGTATTACTAAAGCCAGCAGCATCGTCGTCCAATATAAGTGTAGGCAGCGCACCTTCATCTTCTGTAGAGCCAATAATTTGACAACCCTTTACCCGAAATAAATAATTTTCGGATGTAGTAAGATCACGGCGGCATTCGATTGTATCGGTGATTTTGTATGTACCTGGCGGAATAAAAACAGCTTTATGTTGAGTGTAGGCATCGTCGAGGGCCATCTGGATGGCTGCGGTAGAATCATCGTTCCCTGTGGGGTCGGCATCGTAGCTGGTTACATCTAATAACCCAACATCAGCGAGATCGGCACTGGTAATAGCCACGTTTTGGGCTTGTAATATTTTTGCGGTAATGATCAGAGAAAGAAAGCTAAGTAAGACGATTAAGCGCAAGGTTTTCATGAGTTACTCCATTTTTTGTGTTAAGGATTGCCAATAGTCTTTACTTTATTCAATGGTGTTTAGAAGGTTTTTTGGACGTAGGTTTTGGGGGGTGTGGTGGAAACGGCCGTTTTCCTCATCCACACCTTCTCACATTTGGCATTGCTCCCCATAAAAAACAGCCCTGTGACCAAGCTTGATCACAAGGCTGTTTTTATGACTCTGAGAGATAATTGTGTTTACTCTCAGAGATAATTGTGTTTACTCTCAGAGATAATTGTGTTTACTCTGAGAGAAACGGTCGTTTCCTTCCACTCACTGACAAATGAATGCGACAACAACAAAGAAAACGGTCAAAGGCCGAAGAGAGGTTGCGGCACGGCCAAGAGGCCGTCCACAACCCAATTGATTAGCGCCACAGCAGAAGGTGAGCGAATCGTCAATGCTTATCCATAAAACCTTCTAGTAGGCCAACCGCTTGCCAAGGGTTGAAACGATAAATTCAATGAGTTTGGCAAAATACTGCACAATTTACTAGATCAAGAGGGTTCTTCCTAATAAAGATTTTGGCCTGTCAACCCTAACCCTATTAGGTCAGCCTCTTGTTTTCCACATTACGTCATTTTTGTCAGAACCCAATTACTTATTCATTTTATAATATTATTGCTTTAAAGCCTCCAGGTTACGACGCGTGCGAATATCACCAAACAAGGGTTCAAATACTCTACCTACGTAGTCACCTATCGAATGGTCTAAAATCGAAGTCACAATGATAGTCAAAGGAACTACCGCCAAATCGCTGGGATCAGGAATATTAACTATTGCAACTAACTTTGCTGCAAGAAGAGCTCCGCCAACTCCCACTGTGGCATTTACAACACCAGCATGTCCGGCCCTTCTCGCTGCTAATCCTGGGTCGCTTAACCATAAATCTCCGTCCCCTACTGCTTGCCATAAGCTGCCAACGATCAGATCTGCACCAATTCCAGGTGCTAAATCACCTACAGTTATACCAAGTTGCTTGCTAACAGAAATATTGCCGATACGCCGAGAAATCGTATACTTTTCAGCTCCGTCAATTGTTCGCGTAAACTTTTTCAATTCATCAATGGATAAATTTGAAGATCCTTTCCAATATCCGTTACTAATTAGTTGCATTCGGGCCTCAGATGAAAGCATTCCCGCATCCACTAACTGCTGAGTGCCTTTTCTTAATGCTCCTTTACTTGATGATGAATTTCGAACAATTTCTTGCCAATATGTTCTTTTCCATCTCATTCCTAGCGGCGCAATAACTTTATTAGAAACAACTTCACCAATACTATTTGAAAGAAGGGATTCAGAAAAATCGCTTGATGTGTAAAGTGAAGACATCTTTGCTTGATATACTCCTGGCTGGCCCAGAGGTGTTGCAGTATATCGATTCAGGGTCTGAGGTATAGTTAGTGGACCACCAACTGCATTGGGCTGCAATGGTCTACCCAGTGCCGGATCATACCAGCTTCCCCCACCTCGATACACCAATCCTGTTGTTGCATCTGGCACATCTGACACTGTACCTGTCAAGGTAATCGGCACTGTGCTTGTCAACACGCCACCAAACCCATCATACAGCATTCGCCCTATTTCATCCCCATCCACATCTGCCATTACCAGCGACAGGCCGCTCGGATCATACAAATTATATATCAACTCATCATTCACCCGCGTAGCTACCTGCATTTCCCCTGCATAGTATCGCTTTGTAATCGTATCTTGCACAGATGGGTCGTAATAGAAAATATCTGCAAAG
>QQUD01000660.1 GCA_008501785.1 Chloroflexota bacterium | reverse complement strand
CTCATAATCATTATTACAATGAATATTCCGCCAAATGCTACGCCACTTACTGTTTCATTTTCGGCTAAAGGAGTAACTAAAATTGGCACAAATATCGCACACATAAAACAAGCTATAAATAACATGTTGAAAATGAAAACCGCTGCTTGCAGGATTAACGCCTGTAATGCTTGAAATTCCGTATAGGCTGACTTTCCCTTTTGAGTTACCCAAATGATAATGGGGACAATATACCCACATAAGAGAAAAAAACCGAAGCGTGGGATAGGGCAGCCAACAAACGTTCTTCTTGACTTAAACCAGAGGGGTGTTGTTCATCATTCGGCACAGGTTGTCGTGTACTAACGTCACCATCTGTCACCATCTCTTGTGCATCAAGTTCAGTGTTAAATAATTGAGGAGCAAACTTCCGCATATCTTTCGCAAGTTGCCCATCTGACCACCCCTGATAGCCGGATAGAGTTATAAAATCTTGTGATGAGAAATGAAATAATCTAAACGGCATTTTTAGTGAAATGGATGGCCCAATTATTTCACAAGAATTGAGATAGACTACATCATTAACCAACCACCACTTTCCAATTTTATCTACATCTGACCATTTACAACGGATATGTTTATACGGCCAAAATTTTTGTTCCAGTCCATCAGGTGAAACTTTTACATAGGAAAAGAACTGTGAAATGAAGTTAACCAACTGCTGGACAAGTAATAAACTCATCAAAATGATGACCGGAGCCAGAACACACAGAAATCCAGCCCCGATTATGCCGCTATCTGATTCACTTTGAAACATTGAGATTGAAATGGTGAGCAGTAGCAGGAATGGGAGACCTATAACAATCCCGAAAAAAACTAGTGCTTTATCTACCTTTAAAATTCGGGTGATTCCCTCTGTAAAAACCCGAATTTTTAATCTGGGCGATGCACTAGTGTACCTAAATTGGCTAGAAGTGCCCACAATTTGGGTTTGTAAACGTGTACAGAAGATGTTGTATCTGATTCATCAGGCATTTGGTTTCTGGTTCCTATCAATTTTGGTTTGGCTTAGATATGGAAGCCCCTAACGCTTAAAATCACGCGATTGCGGGCCAGCGAAAATACTTTCAACGCCAACATACCGCCGCAGGCCCAACCATTTTCTATTAAACGCCGCTTAGCAATTCGCGTGCATTGATTTGTTGGGCGGTAATATGGTAGTGCAAAGAAATATGACCCATTGGGTATGATATAGTCTGCTTACTCAAACATTAATAGAGCTGAACTTATTTTTGAATCCGTCTAATAATTTCTCCCAATAAACGCCGCTCTTTTGTTGTGCTCTTACTTCCCTTACTGTTGGACCAATTTCTAGAAGGCAATTGCTTTCTGAAAGCTCAAATGCAGCGTTTATGAGCGATATTGCTGTTTTTTCACCTTCTACAAACCAAGCAGGTCTTCGCCCGTAAGGTGTTTCAGATGGCTGGCAAAACAATCCAGCGGATTTTGCTGCATCATAAACTGCACAGGTGATGTAAGCACGTGTACGACGGTCTAGCCTGAATGCCTCTTCATACGACAGGGTTGTATTCCATTGGTAAATCAACCTTATAAGGGTGATATACTTACTAGCTTCAACAGTGGAATAAATTAGCTTTAGATTACACTTTTTCCCTGGAACTAACTTGGATTCCTGTTCATAGTGTTGCGGGTATGATAGGTTAAAATGATTGTTTAAGAGCCTTGTTTTAAGTGCCTGACCTTCTCGGTTGTTAGGGACCATTTGAAGAAGTTCTTCCACCTCTTGTAAAGCCTCATCTCTAGCTCCAAGTACGTCAAGTAGCACTGACATATTGAGACGATTTAGCGTATCGGAAGAAGCAAGACGCTTCACCTCCCTACGGTGGGCAAGTGCGCCTTTCACATCACCCAATTGCCGTAATACAACTGCCAATTCCTTGTGTGCCAACATGTGATCAGGATTTTCGGTGAGACACTTTTCCAGCAGGTCACGTGCTTCCGAATAACGTCCCTTCGAGACGGCTTCATAGGCTTGTTCGTAAAGCGAACCAGCGATTTTTCCCCTTCGGGCTTGAAGTTTTTGATTGTCCTCTTGGCGTGATTCCATTAAACGAAAGGATCTGACGATACTATCCCAAAATTTCTCTCGTTGTGAAAACCATTGCGGATCATTGCAGGTGGCGGTGATCGAATACTCGGTTGTACCGAAGACAATCATATATTTCTTATTCCATTTATTCCCCATTGCATCTTGTATGAGATACCGCGCCCAGACATGCTCTTTACCTCCGACTGTAATCCTGCCGAATTCTAGATTGATATAGTTTTTGCTTTGAGCATATAATCTGAATTCAAGTTCAGTACGTTCCAAAAGACGCTCCGGGATCAAGGGGCCGATCACAAAGTTAAAGGCTTCATTTGGGTTGCCGAATTGAAAAAATTCTTTGGTGCTGCCAGAAGGAATAGGTGCAAGCAACCATTCGTCCGGTATATCTATTTCAAAACCGTGTTGCTCGTTTCTGAAAGTTTTCATCCTTTTGGACATTCCTTAGCCAGTCCATACCGCCCAACGCTTGAAATTACGCGATTGCGGGTGGGCAATTGTGGCCACAATTGCCCATTTCTTTGCTGGCAAGTAACCCTCGTAAAAACGGGCGGTAGCAATTCGCGTGCATTGATTTGTTAGGCCGGACTCTGTTTTACTAAGGTCTGTCACGGTTCAATAGCCTCTAGCAATATCTTCATTATTGGCTGTAATCCTCTCAGTCGGTTATGTGTTTCCTCAATACTGTTGTCTCGTTCCTTCATCAACTCCACTGGATCACGACCATAAATGAATGGGTCTTCCCACGATAGCCAATCAACCTCCTGAGTTCTCAAGGTATCTTTCAGCAGTAATACGATTTCGACCAACACCCCAAAATCACAATTTTTGAGTTGGGGTAATATGCTTTGTAATTGGCTAACCCCGATAACCAAGTGAGACCAAGCAACATCCACATATTTTCCAAAAATATATCCGCCTAATTTGATGGCAAGATGTTCAATTTCTCGGTAGTGCCGTGGATAAGTCTGCCATGCTGTTTGACTACGTTGGAATAATTGCGGGATTTTGTCATCACTGACAGCTTTGACATCACCGATGAACGTTTCTTTGTACTCACTTTGCAAAGCATAGGCTACCTTATCAATATCACACAAATGCAAGATTTGATTGGAATTACAGCTAACAACCGCATTTTGATAAGCGGCCCGATAATGTTCACCGGCAAGGCTGTCAGGCTTATTAAAATTCAGGTTAAAGAATTCATCATTCATCAACGTCTTAACACATTCTGATTGTGCCTGTTGGGTTGCTGGAGAAATACTCAGGAAAGCTCGGCAGAAAAGCCCTTTCAGTTGCGGAGTTATGGCTTCTAAATGAGGAAAGTACAACCCTCTGGGGTCGTGGAATGGGAGGGCTATTGCAGGCAAATTATTATCCATTATTTTGTGCTTTGCTTTCAGTGGTTTAGATACGATGAACCGGCCTAACGCTTGAGTTCAAGCGGCGCACGGCGAATCCTCACCGACAGGTGACACCGACCATGATGACACCCCTCCGTTTGCCGCCTCACGTTGATTTTACTCTATCCTGGCTGAACCAGCCAGTTTCAACTAAACGCTCCTGCCAATTAAACGCCGCGTCGGCGCTCGCGTGCAACGACTTGTTATACAGACCTTCTGCCCAAGTATTCCCATTCCTCTCCCTCTCCGGGGGGCCTTTGGGGCTGACTGACCGCCCGGCCTCTGTCTGGTCTGC
>QQUD01001057.1 GCA_008501785.1 Chloroflexota bacterium | reverse complement strand
TAATGTCAGGTCAAAACTAATCCACCAAAGGAACCGATACAGCGGTGTTACTGCAAATCCAACTGGGTAAAAGAAGGGGTACAGCCGCACAAAAATATGGGCTGTGACTGGAATCCAGGCGATTGCATTAAAAATATTGTACGTGAGTTTGCTTTTTGGTTTTTCTGCAAAGGCATCCCGTTGGAAATAGAGTGTTCCCAGCAGGAAAACCAGGAAGTACATCACCACGCGTTCGTTTTCAAAATCAAGCAGTGCAGAATGGGTCCAACTGCGAAAATCAACGACCCAGCCAATGCCAAAGCTGTACACAAAACTGAGTAGAAAGGTGACGATAACGGCCGTTTTCAACGAAACATTCGGTAATTTGATATTGGCTTTTGATAACAGCAAGTAAAGTAAGTTAAAAACAAATAGCAGCGGCAAAAACCACAACCAATTTTGACTGCTGATATTCCCTTCGCTGAAGTGGAAGTAAGTATTCCAATGCTCCTGTGGCAAATTTCGAGAGTAAAGGAAAATCACTTTGTAAAGCGGAATCATTGTAAACACAGCAATGGCCCAGGGAACCATCAATCGCCGGAATTTCCTTTTGATAAAATCCCAACTGCTTTTGTTATTCAGGGAAGGTGGCGTTAAATAGCCCGAAACAAAAAACATGGTCGGCATAATGAAGATGTCGAATACAATGCCTACGATGCCTACCCAGGTGATTGTTGCGGGATCATCGACAAGCCAGAACCCACTCCACAACCCGGCCGCTTCATAAACGCCACCGACATGGTAAAGCACAACAATAAAAATTATGATGGTTCTGAGATTGTCCATCCAGTGAATTCGATTTCTCTTTTCCAGAGAATTTCCTTTGGTTATCATCTATTTCCTCCTGCAAGACTTCGCCAAAATTGATAAATCTTATGATGCTAATTTAGCATTTAGTTGGTATTAGTGTCATACCCCATTGTTGGTATAAGCGTGTTAATTGTAGGATTAGTATCACTTTCTTTAAATCGTGTGACATCTTTGCCGACGGATTCAATTTCGCCGGCCAATTCCATCCCAAGAATGGTCTTCTCTTTGCCATAGTTTGGGTGTTGCTTTATATCAAAAGTCATGGGTTGCCCTCCTCTACAATTTCATTTTATCTCTCTATTTTGACTTGGAAGCGATTGTAGATTTATCAAAGCCTTTGATAATCAGCCATACTGCAAATACCATTTCTTGAATAGCGAGTGGTGCCATCAAATTCCCCCATTTGACGCCGAGAGACAGTGGCAAATGCAGAGGATCAAATATGTTGGCAACAGGTGCCGCAAAATACAAGATTGCGCCGATAAAACCCCACAATGACAACCAATTCGGAATGAGCTTTGTTTTATAAAATAACCAATAGAGCATCAGAGCGCCTATGGTAAAAACCATCGCCAAAATATGTTCGGTCCAATAAACCGCTTCCTTTAATAATGTGCCTAACGCTTGAAAAGAGGAGGCATCGGCTCCGCCTGCTTTCACAAATTCGTGACTGACCGAAATCAGCGAGAGGTAACAGATTACAATCACCATGTAGGTGACAGCCTCAAGCACCCCTCTAAAAATAACAGCGCCGAGTGCTAAGTGTTCGTTATATTTTTTAAAAATGGGATACATCATGACTGGAATCATGGCAATTGGGAAGCCCATTACTAACACCATAAGTGTTCCAAATGCGACTGTGCCTTCATTTGCAGCAACTTCAACAAGATAATTTGGATCGTTGAGTATAGGTATGGTAATTAAACCACCAGTTACGCCAGCAGCAGTGCCGATAATAAATAGTATGCCCACAATAATTGCGGTTAGTCTCATATTTATTGATTTTTCTTTGTTTATCATTTTTTTCCTGTGTAAAAAGCCTTCCCAGAAGTTGTTCATGATCAACCTGATTCGGCAAAAAACTTCCGGGAAGGTGGGGTTCGTTCGTGGTGGGTTGCCACATATTTGAAATTCAGATCGTTACCAGTTACCGGTGGCGTAGTAGGCGATGAACATGGCAATGAAACCGATGCCCAGTCCGCCAAACAACCCAATGACAACATTCCCAATGAATAGACCAACGGCTAAACCGAATAAGAGACAGCCCACAAATACCAAACCACTGGTGCCTTTTTGGGGTGATTTCAGGTTTTCAAAACCCATAGCAATGCCCATTGCCACAAAACCGATTCCGAGTCCGCCCAAAATGCTGACTGCAAAATTCCCGATTACAAAACCTACTGCCAAACCAATCATCATGCAGCCTACAAGTACAAGAGCGCTAATACCTTTACTTTTGTTTTCATATTTTTCGGTAGACATCACAATTCCTCCACTTAATATTTTGTGCCGCCATTTAATAAATCTTATGGTTAAAGATTACTTTCAGGAGGGTATTAGTGTCATACCCCGAACGTGTTATTTGGGTTGTTATGAGAGGGGTAATGATTGTAGGTGTGAAGATGGGAAACGGCCGTTACTCCCCCAACGACCATAATTTGTACAAAAAAACGGATTCTTGGCGAAAATTAGATAGCCGACAAGATGCCCAACGCCCTGGCTTTTGTAACCGCTTGCGTCCGGTTATGCACATCAAGCTTGCTGTAAATATTGCGCGAATGAACCTTAATCGTGTTTAAAGAGAGGAACAAGCGGGTCGCAATTTCTGGATTAGTCAGCCCTTCTGCAATCAGTTGTAGAACCTCAACTTCACGATCACTCAAAGGATCAAGCCATTCAACAGATTGCGGCTGATATTGGGGTAGAATGGGTTGCTCTGGTTTGTCAGCGGGAGTTGCTGTTAACAACCGCTGCACAAAACCCGGCGCAATGCCGCGAGCCAGCGCTTCCTTTAGCAAACCCGTCATTGGCAATCCCTCATCCACAAACATTTGAAAGAAACCTGCTATCTCAGCCAGCGTTAACGCCCGTTCCAGTGACTTGAGCGCAGGATTGATGCTGCCTTGTGCTTGATACGCCAGCGCTTGCAGCATAAGAATCTCGATAATGCTCCCCGTTCTTTGGCCCACTTCTGCTGCTTTCAACAGGCGAGTCAGTAAGCCCATTGCTTCTTGAATGGCGGTTTCTTCCTGATCATGTGCATGTTGGGCAATCAATATTCTGGCCAACGTCACATGCTCAAATTCACGCGGGAAGCTGAGCTCATCATCAACAGACAGACCTTGTTCAGTTACCCATCGCTGTGCATCATTTAACTTGCCTCGTTTCACCCATACCCGCGCCTTCATGGCTGGGATAGGGCGCACGACAGGCAAAGGTGTGCGCACAAAAACGCGCTCCGCCTCATTCAACAAGTCAAGAGCACTCTGCCATTCTCCCAGGGATGCTTGCAAACATGCTTGAGCCATGCACCAGCGGTACTGCCAATCTGGCAGCTTCACCTGGTCACCCAGTTTTTTGCCCGTTGCTAAATCCTGAACGGCCGTTTCCAAATCCCCCTGCTCACGATGCAATGTACTCAACCCCATGTACACATCTTCAGTGCCAACAGTCATTGGTTCGCCCTGCCCCTGTACAATCTGCAATGTCTCTTCACAAAAATTGATCGCTTCGTGAATCAGACCCAGCGTTAACTTGATGTCTGCAACAACAAATGTGCCTTTGATCCGATCATCGTCGTTTTGGAAAATGCCATCAGTAAATGTTTTGTGTGCTGCGACCAGATCACCAATTGCCCAATAGCTTAGTCCGAGGATTGCTGTGATTGCACTGCGATTGTAGGTATCATCTTCGGGTAAACGTTCAAGTGCCTGGGCTGCGTACTTCACTGTTCCATGAACGTCACCAAATGCCTGAGACAGGTAAGCACGGGCAGAGGCAACTGAAGCAGGAAGTGCCTGAAACTGTGTTTCATCCACAACGACCATTGTTGGTGAAGGTGCTTTAATTCGGTTACTTGAAGAATCGAGAGTTGCCAGCCATTTTTCAACAACCTTCAAATGACGATCTGCATCCTCTAGCCTACCAGCACTCAGACAGGACCAGGTATAATCCATGTTGAGAACAGGTCTGGCGCGAACCAACGCATCTGGCAGTTGCTGCACCCAACCCAACCACACATGCGATTTGTAACCTTCATGCCATGCGGGCCATGCCAGCTCAGCCAGCGCTGCTACCCGCTCTAAATCATCTCCGGCTAATGCGTGCCGAATGGCATCGGCTGGCTGTTGTTTTTGCTCAAACCATTTGCTGGCTCTTAGGTGTAGTTCAGCAACTTGTTCCGGCTGCTTTGCCTGCAAACGTGCTTTGAGCACCTCCGCAAACAGGTGATGATAACGATACCATTGGCGCTCGTTGTCCAGTGGAATGACAAATAAGTTGGCACGATCCAGCATTTCGAGGATGGATTGGCTGTTTTCTTGTTTGGTAACGGCGTTACAGAGAGGGGCAGCGAGTTGGTGGAGAACTGCCGTTTCCAGCAAAAACTGCTGCACATGCTGCGGCTGCTGGTGCAAAACATCTTCAATCAAATAATCCAAAACCAGACGATGGCTACCAGTAAAAGATTGAACCAATGAAGATGCGTCGCTGCGCCCCTGTAAAGAAATGGCGGCTAACTGAAGCCCTGCAATCCACCCTTCCGTGCGTTTTTCCAATGCGGCTATGTCTGCTGCGGAAAGGGCCAACCCCATTGCCTCATTGAGAAAATCGGCCGTTTCTGAATTTGCAAAGCGCAATTCGAGCGCCCGCAGTTCAGACAACTGACTGCGGGCACGTAATCGGGAAAGCGGCAAAAACGGATCTTCACGCGTCGCAATCACCAAATGCATTTGTGGCGGCATATTCTCCACAAAAAAAGCGAGTGCATCATGAATCGATTGCGTTTCAATCAAATGATAATCGTCTAGGACAAAAATAACCTTGTCGGAAACAACAGCAACTTCGTTGATTAACTCCGTCAGCAAGGATTCAACCAGCGATGGCTGAGGGGAAATCAGTTTGTTCATCGCCTCCTGCGTAAACGCAGTGTCTATCACATCGCTGCGGCTCAATGCTGCAAAAAAGTAAGTCAAAAATCGTGTCAGATCGTTGTCATTTTCATCAAGAGAGAGCCACGCGATTTGTTTAACGATAGACGATTGACGATTGACGATACCGTCTGAAATATCCAATCGTAAATGCTGAACCCACTCGCTGACTAATGTAGTTTTGCCAAATCCTGCTGGTGCTGAAATGAGGGTTAATTTGCAATGCAAACCTGCGTCCAATTGTTTGATCAGACGTGGGCGTAAGACAAGTTCCGGTCGGGAGCTGGGGATAAAAAGCTTCGTGACCAAAATTGATGTGGTCATGAGCGGATTATACCCCAAACGCCTACGAAAATATCCAGCATCCTCCCATTCCGTCAGCCCAACTTAAAACCGTACACGTTTTCCTGATTATTTTGTAAATTACCTTATCCCGCATCAAGTTGGCCTAATTCGGCATATCGTTCTTTCAAATCGGGGTAGAGGGCGCGATAGACGGGGTAGATTTTGTCGTAAACGGCCGTATTCTCCCCCGGCTTCGTACTATTCACCACTTGAATCACCTGCTCACACGCAGATTCCACACTGTCAAACTGACCAGCGCCCACAGCCGCCAACAACGCTGCACCGTAAGCTGCGCCTTCCGTTGTGTTGACGGTTACAATGTCCGCCTGGAACACATCGGCCAAAATTTGTCGCCACAGCGGACTCTTGGCACCACCACCAGAGATGCGTATCTGTTGAATATCGCCCAAACCGGCTCCCTTCATCAGCTCGAAGCCGTCACGCAAACCAAAAGCGACGCCTTCGAGTACAGCGCGAGTCATGTGTGCCTGCGTGTGGCGCACCGTCAGCCCCACAAATGCACCACGCGCCAGTGGGTCAGGATGCGGGGTTCGTTCGCCGGTCAGGTAGGGCAAAAAGAGCAGGCCATTGCTGCCGGGCGCTACGTCTTCCGCAGAAACCGTCAAATCGGCAAACTCAACACCGGGAGCCAGCGTATCTCGATACCAGCGTAAGCTGCCAGCCGCCGAAAGCATGACGCCCATCAAGTGCCATTTGCCGGGGGCTGAGTGACAAAATGCGTGTAAACGGCCGTTTTCCTCAACAATCGCCTCATTTGTCGCCGCAAATACCACGCCAGACGTGCCGAGACTGATAAATACTTCACCTTCATTCACAGCCCCGGTTCCAACTGCTCCAGCCGCCTGATCGCCACCACCACCCATCACGGGTGTACCCTCGAGCAGGCCGGTTGCGGTAGATGCAGCGGCGGAGATGGTACCGGTAACGGCCGTTCCCTCAAACGTCGGTGGCAGCCATTCCATTTCAATGCCCAACGCCGTCACCACTTCTGCTGACCAATCACGCGCATGCACATCAAACAGCATCGTACCAGCACCGCCGGCTTTGTCCATCGCATACACATCAGTCAACTTTAAGCGCACATAATCTTTGGGCAGCAGAATATGCTTTACCTGCGCATAAATCTCCGGCTCGTTATTTTTCACCCACAAAATTTTGGGGGCCGTAAAACCGGTAAGCGCATCGTTGCCGGTGATTTGAATCAGCCGCTCTTTGCCGATGATTTCCCGGATTTCATCACATTCGGCCCCGGTGCGCTGGTCATTCCACAAAATCGAGGGGCGCAGCACCTTTGCCTGTGCATCTAGCAACACAAGTCCGTGCATTTGCCCAGTCAGACCTAGCCCTTTTACGTTCGCTGCATCCACACCCGCATCAGCCAGCACCTGACGAATGCTCTGCACCGTCGCATCCCACCACAACGCGGGCGACTGTTCGCTCCACAGCGGAAACGGCGTTTCGAAACTGTATTCCGAGGTAGCTACGCCAACCACGCTGCCTGTTTCATCCATCAATAACGCTTTGGTAGCCGTCGTCGATGAGTCAATCCCAATGAAATAGTTCATGATCACTTTTCCATCCATTTCTTAGTAATTTAGCATCTCTCGTGTAATCTCAATCAGTTTATGGGTAATCGGCGGCTCTTCCCAGCCAAAGCGGGTTGCTTCCAGCAGGCTTTGAATGGTGTACATGCCACGATAGGCGAGTTTGCGGAAGGTTGCGCCAGGGGTGATAGTGGAACGGCCGTATTCCTTCCAAAATAAATCTGGTATCTCATAAAACAGGAAAACCCATTCCGCCATCGGATCCCCCCAAAACCCGCGTTCTGCATCGAGCAAACCCACAATTTGGGGCCTTGCGTTTGATCGATCAATCAACACATTTTTCGGCCACAAATCACCATGTAACAAACGCGGTGTTTCAATTTCATCGAACCAATGTGATTTAGCGGCTAACAGTTCCAAATACACATCAGCCACTGTCTGGTCTAAATGAAATAGCGCCAAATTATTGCGCATACCTTTGGCAATCATCCAAATCGCATCTCGCCAATGGGGAAACAATGCGGTTCGATGTTTTGTTCGCGACGGAGGAGGTGGCGCTCGTTGGAGAAGGTGGAAACGGCCGTATCCGGAGCCACCCGCAAAATCAGCTTCTCCCCATCGGCAAAATCAAGTCGATACGTCGAATTAAACAATCCAGATGCCAACTCAGTCGCCTGCACCACCACCCGGCTAGAGCCAAACGCAGCCTGACAAATCTGCACAATCTGCTCCGACAAAATCGAGCGTTGAAAATCATTAGCCGAGCGAGAAACGAGGTTAAACTGCATAAAGAATATCGGAAGTTACACAGAGTTTCACAGAGAGGCGAGAGTAGACAATTTTCTTGCTCTTTTATCTCTTCGTCTCTGTGAAACTCATTCTTATCTCTGTGAAACTCTGTGTAAAAATCTTTTTCTTTCTTATCGAATACCCAATAACAATTCAATCGTCAGTTGGTCTAAACGTTCGTAAGCCATGCCACGAGCACCAAGTGCGTCCCGGTCAAAACTAGCAGCTTTCAAAGCAGCCGCTTTTTCAGGGCTGTAAACACCCTTAAACGGATCAGTAGACCCATCATCCGCATTAATTTCAGCCAGCAGCGCTTGAATTTCATTGTCTGCGTTCCACTGGGCCGCTTTTTCTTTCAAAATCTGGTAGGTACGAATACAGCCGCTTGCAAAATCTTTTACACCTGCATAATCTTCAGAGCGATACGCATGGGCATCAAAATGACGCGAACCATTATACCCCACATCTTCCAAAAACTTCACCAGGAAAAAGGCATTTTTGATATTTACCGCACCAAAACGGAAATCTTGATCGTAACGACCAGGCGCTTGATCGTTCAGGTCAATGTGGAATAGTTTTCCACTGTCCCATGCCTGCGCCACATTGTGCAAAAAGTTCAAACCCGCCATCGTCTCATGCGCGACTTCAGGATTAACCCCGACCATTTCTGAGTGATCCAGTGTTTCAATAAAGCCCAGCATCGCGCCAGTCGTCGCCAAATAAATGTCGCCGCGTGGTTCATTTGGCTTGGCTTCCAATGCAAACTTGAGGTCATAGCCTTGATCAATCACATATTCAGTCAAGAAGTTCAGCGATTCGCGGAACCGTTTGCCCGATTCAACCGGGTCTTTCCCCGCATCCGTTTCCGTCCCTTCACGTCCACCCCAGAACACATAAATCTTAGCGCCCAATTCCGCACCGAGATCAATCGCATTCATCGTTTTTTGCAACGCATAAGCACGTACCTTGGGGTCATTGGCCGTAAAAGCACCATCTTTGAATGCCGGATGGCTAAATAAATTGGTGGTAGCCATCGGCACGGTCAAACCGGTATCAGCCAGTGCTTTTTTAAAATCAGCGACAATTTTGTCTCGTTCGGCAGCAGTCGCATCAATCGGCACCAAATCATTGTCATGGAAGTTCACGCCATTTGCGCCCACTTCCGCCAACAAATGCACAATCTCTACCGGCGAAATCGCTTTTCGCACCGGATCCCCAAACGGGTCCCGACCCACATTGCCGACTGTCCACAAACCAAATGTAAATTTATCCTCAGAAGTTGATTCATATTTGTTCATCATATTCCTCCAAAAAGTGTAGAGCTAGAGCTAGAGCTAGAGGAAAAATTTCACTCTAGCTCTAGCTCTACACTCTAGCTCCTCTCAATCGTTGGTTCTCGTAAAACATTGTCCATCACCAGGGCGATGGCTCCCATCACACATGCTTCTGCACCGTGTGCTGAATTGGCGAATTTCACATTATCCAAGGGGTGTTGCAGGCTGTTTTGCTGCACGGTTTGGGCGATGGTTGGGGTAATGAGTTCACCAGCTAGACGCAGGCGACCACCCAATACAATCATTTCGGGATTAAAGACATTGACGAGGTTGGCAATGCCTATCCCCAGGGAAACAGCTACTTTTTGCAAAGCGGATTCGGCAACTGCATCACCTTGGTGAGCAGCTTCCACAATCTGATCAAAGGTGATGGTTTCCACGTTCCCCTGCGCCATATCGGTAAGCAGGCTGTCTGCGCCTTCGCGTATTTGGGTGCGAATCAGGCGCTCAACGGCACGTGGCCCCACAACGGTTTCCCAGCAGCCACGTCGTCCACAACTACACAGAGCGCCATCTACATCAATTGTCATGTGCCCGATTTCACCGGCATACCCACCGCTACCCCGGAACAACTGTCCTTGCAGCATAATGCCGCCACCCAGCCCAACACCCGCGCTTAAATAAATGAAATCGTTGGTCTCTTTAGCCACGCCAAAATAATGTTCGCCGAGAGCGGCTGCATTGGCTTCGTTTTCGACGTGGACGGGTAGCTGGAATCGTTCTTGCCACATGGATTTAATGGGCACATCTTGCCACTGCAAATTGGGGGCCAATTTGATCACGCCGGATTGCACATCAACAAGGCCAGGAACGCCGACGCCGATGCCGAAGATAGGGAGGTTGGAAACGGCCGTTTCTGCCAACACTTCATCAATAATCGCTTCCGCCCGATTCACAATCACCGCTTGTCCCAGACTCGCATCCACATCTACGTAAACACGCCATCGCACCTGAGCCAACAAATCTGAAACCACCACCGAAATAAAATCGACACCCAATTCCACACCAATCGCGGCACCGCCATCTGGGTTCAAAGTCAGCGACATACCAGGACGCCCCACCCCTTCCCGCTGCAGCTCAGTCTCGCGCACCAAATCATTCTGCAACAGTTGATTGACAATACTAGAAACTGTACTGCGATTGAGTCCAGTCTGTTTCGCTAATTCTGCACGGGAAACTGGGGCTGTGGTACGCAACAAATTCAAAATAGTCGCGGTATTTAGCTTACGCACATAGGCGTGGTCAGCCGTTTTTTGGGATGTCATATTTTCTCTTCCTAATTTGTTTGTTGTCACAACAAATTATTTCAAATAGTTTAAGCGAACCCTCCTCTTCTGTCAAGCATTTCTTTTTTCTAATCAAAAAGCCGTAAATTCAGTATGTCTGAATCTACGGCTTTGTTTAATTTTTAAACTAATAAGCATTTCCAGAATATCTTTATGTCACGCTAAGGCTTTCCCTCTTTGCGACTTCGCGTCTTTGCGTAGAAAGTCTTATTTCCGAATTTGTATAAATGCTTAATTGAGCGAGTCTAAGATTTCAAAAACCTCACTGTTTGGTGGAATGTCCTGCATCGAATGACCATAGTGAACAAAACGGGCAATCCCACTTTTATCAACCATCACTTGGGCTGGCATTCGGCCCAGTTTAAATAGATTGATCTGTTGACCATACAGTTTCAAAACAGAGTGCTTCGGGTCTGGCAATCCACGATAAGGCAGCTCTTCTCGCTGCCAATATGTTTTAAACTCATCTGCATTTTCAGGACCTAACACAACTACTTCTGCATCTCTTTCGAGAAATTGATCATAATCTTGACGCAACTGCGCCATATGCCTACGGCAAAATGGTCACATAAAACCACGATTAAATACAAGCAGCACACTCTTTTTGTCTCGAAAATCTGAGAGAGCTATTTGATTCCCCTGAAAATCTTGTAATGTGAAATCTGGGGCTTGTTTATTTATTTCGATTCGTTTTCCCATAATGGCAACCCGCCTTTTTTACATGATAAAGTGATAAATATACTACTAAAATATTTCTAACATGAATGAGAAGAGGTGCAAGCTAATCTCATGGGTTGCACATGTGGAAGGAGAGGGACAATTTTGAAAAATGCTGTGAGGGTGATGGTTGTAACGGCCGTCACTTCAAAAGAAGAGACCTCTTCAAAATCGATAGTGTAACTTGAGTGACATTATAGTTGTTTTCCAGGGTTGTGTATGATATAACATTTATAGATTATTCGCTCCACTACAGTTTACATACTTACAACCAGCGAAAATCTACGTGTCCTAATTAATATTTTGCCCATTAATTTCTCGGTAACTGTAATTTTTTAGCCATATAAACAACAATTACATATTTTTTTCTTATTGATTGTAGCTACTGTCGGAGGTTCTTTCTTAATGTCTTTATATACATGGTCAGAAGACATGCCCACAGTTTTAGAAGTCAAAGATCTAAAAACACATTTTCATACGCAAGATGGAGTTGTTCAGGCTGTCAATGGCGTTAGCTTTAGCTTAAATGAAGGTGAAATGCTTGGTATTGTTGGGGAGAGTGGTTCCGGCAAAAGCGTTACAGTGATGTCACTTTTACGTTTAATTCCCATGCCCCCAGGTGAAATAGTTTCCGGGGAAGCCGTATTTGGGAAAATTGATTTGCTCAAAATAGAGTCTGACGAAATACGTCAGATTCGTGGTGGAGCAATTGGCTTTATCTTTCAAGACCCAATGACCTCTCTCAATCCAGTCCTCACAATTGGTCATCAAATCATGGAACCCCTGCGAATTCATATCGGTATGTCGCGCAGCCAGGCACAAGATCGGGCAGCAAAATTACTAGAATTAGTGGGCATTCCCAATGCAAAATCGAAACTAAATGATTACCCACACCAATTTTCCGGCGGTATGCGCCAGCGCGTGATGATTGCAATTGCCCTGGCCTGCACGCCTTCAATCTTAATCGCCGATGAACCAACAACAGCTCTGGATGTCACAATCCAGGCACAAATCATCGATCTGGTTAAACAACTGCGTCAAGAACTAGGCATGTCGATTATTTGGATTACCCACGATTTAGGGGTTATTGCTGGACTCGTTGATCGTGTCATGGTTATGTATGGGGGCTTTATTGTAGAGAAAGCAAAAGTTAAAGATTTATATGCGCATCCACGGCATCCTTACACCGAGGGGCTTTTAGGCTCCTTGCCTCGGCTAGATTCACAACGAGCGGAACGGCTCACTAACATTAAAGGTCATCCACCAGATATGTTAAACCTTCCCAATGCATGCCCCTTTGCCCCGCGTTGCGCCTATGCCTATGAACGTTGCCATAATGAAAACCCTACACTTATCCCTGTAGCATCAGAACACGAAGTGGCCTGTTGGTGGGATTTGGAAAGAGGAGAACCACGCTATGACCATTGACAGGGAAGTTATTCTTAAAGTCGAAAATTTGAAGAAACACTTCCCAATTATGCGGGGTGTATTTCGACGCCAGGTAGGAGCCGTTAAAGCCGTAGATGGCGTAACATTTGACATCTATAAAGGTGAGACACTGGGCCTTGTTGGCGAAAGTGGTTGTGGTAAATCTACAACAGGACGGGTTATCTTACAGCTGTATCCGCCAACGTCTGGCCAGATTTATTTCGATGGCGAAGATTTGACCGAACTGTCAAGCCAAGCGCTTCGAAACAAACGCCCCCACATGCAGATGATTTTTCAGGACCCTCATGCCTGTCTAAATCCACGCATGACTGTCAGCAGTATTGTGAGTGAGCCGTTGCTAGAGCATGGTGTTGTTCGTGGTAAGGCACTAAAAGCTCGAGTAGAAGAACTGTTGAGACTAGTTGGTTTAGACCCTGCCTTCGCCAACCGCTATCCGCACGAGTTTTCTGGCGGACAGCGTCAACGAATTGGAATTGCCCGCGCTTTAGCCCTCAATCCTGAATTTATTGTGTGTGATGAACCAATTGCCGCGTTAGATGTTTCGATTCAAGCTCAGGTTACTAATTTGCTGGAAGAATTGCAGAATGAGCTGGGATTGACTTATCTGTTTATTTCTCATGATTTGAGCATGATCCGCCATATAGCTGACCGGGTTGCGGTTATGTATCTTGGCAAGATTATGGAATTAGCTAATCAGGAAGAATTGTACAACACGCCATTACACCCTTATACGCAAGCCTTACTTTCGGCCGTGCCCATTCCTGATCCTGTGCTAGAAGAACAACGAGAGCGAATTATTTTAAAAGGTGATGTTCCCAACCCAGCAAATCCACCCAAAGGTTGCCCCTTTAATACGCGTTGCCCAATAGCAGTTGACCCGTGTTTCCAAGATGATCCAGAGTGGCGCGAAATTAGGCCGGGGCATATGGTAGCTTGTCACCTGGTCGAATAAGTAGACATAATATTTTCCCGAGCTGCTAACAAAGATACCACAATACAAATACAACAAAGGAGGTGATGTGATTGTAGGGCTTTAGCTTAGTAGAGATCTGTTCTCGCGTAGAATATTAGTTTCTAATCCAAATATCTGTTAGGAGGAGAATGTGAAAAACAAAAGATCATTGATTTTCTTATTGGTTGCTATTTCTGGCTTATTGCTGGTAGCTTGCCAACCACAAACAATTGAAGTGACACGAATTGTCACTGAAACGATTGTTGAAGAAGGTGAAGCTGTTGAAGTAACGGTAGTTGTTACTGAAACTGAGGTACAAGAAGTAGAGGTTACCAGAGTAGTTGAAGTAGAAGGCGAAACCATGACTGCTCGTGGTGCCGGTGGCACTGTAAACCTCCTTTGGTGGCAAGCCGCATCAACCCTCAATAATTACATGTCCGGTGGCACAAAAGAGTCTGATGCTGCCGCTATCTTTTTGGAACCGCTGGCCAGATATGATGAAAATGGCAACTTCGTACCCTGGCTGGCAACTGAAATTCCTACTGTTCAAAATGGTGGGGTTTCCGAAGATTTGATGAGCATTACCTGGAACCTCAGAGAAGGTGTCCTTTGGTCTGATGGTACACCGTTCACTTCGGCTGATGTTGTCTTTACGGCTGAATATTGTATGCATCCCGATACTGGTTGTGCTTCGATCTCTTCATTTGATGGCGTAGCCAGCGTTGAAGCAGTGGACGATCTCACTGTTATGATAACTTTTGAAGGCGCACAACCCTTCCCTTATGGCCCATTTGTTGGTCCTGCTACAAATGTTTTGCAGGCAGCCCAATTTGCCGATTGTATCGGTGCAGCGGCCGTTGGTTGTACAGATCAAAACTTTGCTCCCATCGGTACCGGTCCTTACAAAGTTGTAGAATTTAGGCCAAATGATGTCACCATCTTTGAAATTAATGAACACTATCGCGACCCCAACCGTCCCTTCTTCTCAGAGGTCGTTTTGAAGGGTGGTGGCGATGCCGCTTCTGCTGCCCGCGCTGTCTTGGAAACGGGCGAAGGTGACTATGCCTGGAACCTGCAGGTGGAACCGGAAATCTTGAACCAGATGGAATTGGCTGGCATTGGTAAGGTTCACGCTGCCTTTGCCTCCTCTACTGAACGACTGGTTATCCAGCAAGCCAATCCAGACCCAGAGCTTGGTGATCAACGTGCCGAGCCAGGAACTGTACATCCCGCATTCAGCGATCCAGCAGTTGCTAAAGCATGATCAATGGCAATTGATCGGGCGACAGTTACAAGAGTTGGTTATGGTCCAAATGGCCAGCCCGCTTGTAACGTGATTATGTGTC
>QQUD01000753.1 GCA_008501785.1 Chloroflexota bacterium | reverse complement strand
GGTCAGTACGCGTTCGCGTGGGGTCATAGACATGGTCTAGGTCCTGTGGGATAGCGGTCAGGTTTCAGGATGCAGCTATCAGCTCAATCGGTATGATGATAAAAGCTTGTTTGGTTTGTTTATCGATGCGTGAGTATATCAAATTATTCAGGTAGCTCCACAAATTTTAACCTCCCGGAGGTGCCGCACCTCCGGGAGGTTAGCATACGGTTACCCGGTGCTTTCCCATTCGGGGAATTCGGATGGTTGCTGGGGTGGTTTGGGTGGGGCGGTGATTGCTCTGATGAAGAAGGCAAGGGCAACGATAATTGTGATGCCAATGAAGACTTGGATGACGGTGGGCTGCCAGTTCGTGACTTCTGCGGCGAGCTTGGCGGTGGATGGGTCGTCTGGCAGGTAGACAATGGCAACGTCATCGCCAATGTTGATGGCGTCGTAGCTGTCGCGGGTGATGTGGAATTTGGCGCGTTGGAATTCGCCGACATCGATGGTGCCGAAGTCGAATTTGCCTGCTTCTAAATCAATGGTGACGTCTTCTTCGACCGCATTGGAGCGGTCCATGAAAGTGACAGTGAGTTCGTGGACGGTGGTGTTGCCGCCGCTGCTGCTGCGTTCGGTTTTTTTGATGCGGTCACGCACGGTGGCGTTGGCGGGGAGGCCTTCGCGCCGAAATTCACGGATTTCGCTTTGTTGGATGGCCATGATTCCCCATAGCATGGCTGTGAAGAGAAGTGAGGTGAAGGCGAGTGCTATCCAGTCAGGTCGATATTGAGGCATTTTTTCTCCTTTTTCTTGATTGTGTAGAGACTGCAAAGTCCGTGTTTTTTGTTGAGTATGGAAATTATATAGGAAAAGCGATCTTAAAACGTTATAAGAATGGCGTTGGGTTACTTTTTTGGATTTGTGTAATACTTTTTATGCCGGGGTGTACTTACTTTTAGAAACATCCTTCATATGTTGGGAGAGGTTTTTGTGAATGGTACGGCTGCCGTTTTATCAGATGAATCTGAATTAGTTACGCGTGCTGTTGTTGATCCAGCTGCTTTTGTGGCGATTTATGATCAATATTTTTCGCGTGTTTACAATTATGTGCGTTATCGTGTTGGAGATGCGGCAGCTGCTGATGATCTGACGGCTCAGATTTTTGAACGGACGCTGACAAATTTAGCAAGTTATGATTCGGATAAGGCCCCATTTGGTGGCTGGTTGTTTTCAATTGCACGAAATCTGGTGAGTAACTATTTACGTGCGCAGAAACGTCGCCGTTGGTTGTCGCTTGAAGCTGTGTTTAATCGACCTAGTGATGAGCCTGTGCCAGAAACGGCCGTTATCCACCACCAAACCCATGCTGAGCTGTTAACGGCCGTTTCCAACCTAAATGAACGAGAACGTGACCTGATAGCCCTAAAATTCGCCGTAGGCATGACTAATCGCCATATTGCCAGGCTTACCGGCTTGACAGAGAGTAACGTGGGGGTCATCTTGCATCGGGCTGTGCGGAAATTGCGCTTAGAGTTGGTGAAGAAGGAATGCGATGATGAATGAGAACAGGATGGTTGAACAATTTAATCGTGATTTAGATGTTCTCCTAAACAATTCCAAAATGCGCAAATTGGTGACACCATCGGAATATGCACAGGAACTTGAATTGGCTCAAATCTTAGCTCAGGCTGATTTCAGCAGCGAAAGTCGGATTCGGGAAAATGTACGCGTTCTATTACTAGGCCAGATAAATGCACCAAAAATGCGGCTTAATAAGGGAGGTAAGTGGCAAATGATGAGCCAAAAATTAAGAACAACTGTGGTTTATGCAGCGTTTTTGCTGGCTGCATTTCTTACGTTAGCCATGATTTCACCAGACACGCTGACATCTGTTGCGCAGGGAATTTACAATATCATTCAGCGAATTGCTCCGGGGCCGAATACAACAGTTTTGCAGATCGAACATGACCACCTACCTGAAACTAGACCAGCAGATGATATTTCAGTTGATGATCATTGGGGGATTTATACTGACATTGGGAATCATGGTGGCAACCTGCCTCCTGGGGTTGATGCGACCGTTCATACTCTTACAAATGTGGCCGACGCGCAAGAATTGGTGTCGTTCCAGATTCGTTCTCCCGCATATTTGCCTGAAGGGTATGCGCTTTACCAGGTTCAAGTGTCACCGATTGATTCCGTTTTTTTGTATTATCAGGGTCCAGCGCACGACATCATTCTAATTGAAACATCTGTAGGTATTCAACCAGATGACGATGGTGATCCGAGTACCGTGACGAGTGTGGCAAGTATGACGATTACTGATGGTAAATTGACAAAGGTGATCTTCAATGACCAGCCTGGCGTTTGGCTGGAAGATGTTGACAATGGTGGCAACAGCCTGCAATGGGAATTAGATGGCATGAACTACACCCTTGGCGGTATCAACTTGACTTTAGATGAAGTGTTGCAAATTGCGGTGTCTATTGAATAGACAAACTACTTGCTTTGTTCGCGGGCCTTTTTCTCGTTGACGGTGAGGAGGACGATCATGCCAGCGATGATGAAGACGGCGATGGAGAGGATGGCGGTGCGTTGGCCGAGTTGTTCGGCGAGAACGGCCGTTTCTCCCCCCCTCACAAACCAATTCGTCCCCACCGTGGCAATGATGCCGTAAACAGTCGGGCCAATAAAGCTGGACGTGCGCCCGGCGACGGCAAAAAAGCCGTAAAATTCGGCACTTTGGCCGCGTGGTGCAAAAAAGCTAACCATCGTGCGGCTGACGGATTGGGTGCCTGCGATGGCAAAACCGGCTACGATGCCAATTAAGAAAAATCCAACCTGGGTTTGATTGAAGTAAAGCCAGAAAATAGCAACCAGCATGAGAATGAGCGAGGCGATCAATGATTTTTTGCCACTGTAGCGTTCAACCGCCCAGCCAAACACATACGCCCCAAACACATTGCTGATTTGCACGATGATCACGAAAATAATCAGCCCTTGCTGCTCTAGTCCAAACAGCACTGCGCCAATGATGGCCGCAAAGTCGAGCGCCATGATGATGCCATCGTTGTAGATGAGGAAGGCGATCATGAAACGGATGAATTCTTTGAAGTTGCGCGTCGTTTTAAGTGTGTGGCGCAGTTGTTTGATGGCGATGCTGAAGTAGGTTTCACCTTCGGGTATGGCCTTGCCTTTGGCTTTTTCGGGCAGCCAGCGGAAGATGGGGATGGCGGCGGCGGCGTAGAAAACGGCCGTTATCACCAACGCCGTTCGCACAATAAAATCGCCCCCAATTATCACGATGAGTGGCAAAATGAGCAGCAAACAAAGCACGCCACCCGCCGTGCCAATCGCCCAGCCATTGCCCGATACGCGCCCCATCTCCTCATCGGATGCAATCTCAGGTAAAAGTGAATTGTAAAAGACCTGAGCACTGCGATATCCAATTTCAGCCAGAATAAAAAATGTCATGCCAATAAACACACGTCCGGCCGTTACAAAAAACAACGATGCCGTGAAAATAATCGACATGCCTGTGTAAAATAACAAAAACTTCTTTTTAGAAGCCGAATAATCGGCAATCGCTCCCAAAAATGGGGAGGTAATTGCGACGAAGAGCATCGCAATGCCAACGGCAATCCCCCACAGCAGTGAGCCGTTGCGCCCTTCGGCCACCACGCCTTCAAAATATGCTGAATACACGGCCAATAATACCACTGCCGCATACGCTGAATTGCCAAAATCGTACATGTACCATGACCATCGCTCGCGGCGGGTCGCTTTCGGAGTAAATGTTGCAGTTGCCATGAGTGTCTCCTCTTCCAA
>QQUD01000514.1 GCA_008501785.1 Chloroflexota bacterium | reverse complement strand
GTAAAAATAACGGCCGTTCCCCCCAGCACCAACACCACCGCCTTCACCCCATCGGCCACCTGAAAACGCTGATTGCTCGTTTCGGCGTTTCGTAACGCCACCAGTAAGATCAGCACAAATGCAAAGACCCCGGCACCAATTCCCAACCAAGGGCCACGACTGCCAGTCCAATAAATCGTAATCAGTTGAATCGCCAGCGTAAAAATGTATATCGAAGACCGAATCACATCAGCCGTTGCCAAATCCTCATCACTCAAAATATTGTTAAAAGAAACAATAATGCGTGACAACGTTAAAGGCACCGCCATAATCAGATACGCTGACAGAAAAATAGCGTTTCCCATATGACCCGCCACACGTTCTTGCGTATTTCCCGCCCACGGCAACGGGTCCAGATTGAAATGCTGCAACAAACCATAAAACGCAACTGGAATGCTGGTGATAATCACCATCGTCACCAGCCGCCGCGCTTGTGCTCTTGTCCGCATTGAACTAATCGTGGTACCAAAAATAACCAGGTACGATAAAGTTGAATACGTCCCTTGCAAACGCTGATATGATCCAGCCCAGCTCACACTGGGCGTAACCGACAGCAGGTTTGAAACAAGATAGGCAACAACCAGCAAAGTAACCGGTAAAATAAATGGCATGCGCCAAATCGAACCTTCTTCGCGCCAACGCAGCCGACTGTGCTGCTGCCAACCTTTTTGGTCTATAAACTTCACCAACCAGGCAAACGCAACAACCAGCGCAATCGAGCGCAACAAGGTCAATTTATCTGGTTCAAACACACGATCAGAATGAATGTTAAAAAACAAGGGGGTGACAATAACGGCCGCTACCCCACCTGCTTCAATAATTCCGTCACACCAACGGGACAATTTTGATTGCATAAATGGCATTCCTTCGACTTTTTTTAACTGGCTGATCTTAGCGCATCCCCGTGGTAAGAGCAACCAAAGAAATCATTACAAAGGTACAGAGATACAAAGATACAAAGGAAGAAAAAATGCATCATTCTTTTCCTTTGTATCTTTGTGTCTTTGTGTCTTTGTATTAAATTCTTAATAGCTATTAAACTTGCTCAAACCGGCGTAATTCAGTGGTAGAACCTGGATTTGTCGTCATTTTACCAGACATTTCGGCTTCGATGACTGGAACAGAAACGGCCGTTTTCGTCCAATTCTCCAATATCACAAAATCAAACGGAATCATCTTTTCCGCAGCCTGTAATTGTTGAATTTCCGGCCAGCTAAACCAGGCCACCGCCCCTTCATTTTGCTCTTTTGCCTTGCCATTCAAAATATGAAGCTCGCACACAAAGAACAAAAAATGTGCTCCCTGCTCTTGTTTTTGAACACCAGACGCCAATCGTTGGTTAATGATACCGCAAACGGCCGTTAACCCCGTTTCCAGACTCGTCTCCTCCCACACCTCACGCACCACAGCCACCGTCAATGTTTCCCCAAAATCCCACTTCCCGCCCACCAATGCCCACATATCTTGAAACGGATCTTGCTTGCGTTTAATCAGCAAAAATTCTGGTTCATTTTTACCATTGAGCCGCTTCAATACCGCCACCACAACCGGCACCGGAAACTGTTGTCCTTTATAACGCCGTTCTGTCGGTAAATTTGCTAAAGAATCAAACATATTCGCTCATCCCAGGTGCGACGCACTTCGGAACGTGCATTGCACCTAAACAAGTTACACATCAATATCTAAATCCCTAAAATAATCCAGCAACAGCGCATGCACAAACATGTAACCGCCGCCTACTTTGCGCAACAAGCTGCGTTCAGCCGCATAATCAAGAAACTGCACATAGTCGTCAGGAACCAACCCATCCTGGTGCAATAATTTGACCAACTGCCGGTGCTGCAGCACAGCCAACCCACCATGCATCAACCCACCAATCACCCCTAAATAAACGGCCGTTCCCAACAAAAATGGCAGCAGCTCGCCCCATTGAAATGAAATTTCTAAAAAGTTTGCGACCACAAGTGACAAGGTAAGCACAACGGCCGTTAACACCCCCGTCACCACACCCACCCGCACACTGTTCAACCGTGAATGGTTAATTCCTTCTCCAGGCTGCGTGCGAATCTTCATATCATTTTGTAACAAAGCACGGTCTAATACCAGCAAACCAGCCCCTAGCACCGGCAACAGCAGCATCCAGGGCACATTTTCGGCCACATGCAGCAAGCCGCTCAACCACAGAGCCAATCCACCGACCACCATGCCGCCCAGCGCGCCCAGCGACCCACCCAACAACGACCAGGGCCACGACCAGCCGACAGCTTCCACCGTTTCAACTTGTCGCCATTTAATGGGTCGAAACGGGGGAATAATGCCAAAAATGGCCGTTATCACCACCGTCACCAGCCCAATCAGCCCCCCAATTACCAACACATCCCAGCCAGACAACAACAACCCCAGCAAGCCAGCCCCAACCCCCACCGCACCAATGATGCCACCCAACAAGCGTTGCAGCCGCTTCACAAAGCTGCGCTGTAACGGCCGTTTTAACCAAGACGGCTGCAATCCTTCCAAAAAGAACAGCGTTTGATTATGCTTGTACATTTCCGCAGCCAGCCACGACAGCCAGCGCGTCGTATCCGAGGGTGCATACAACTTGTCGCCATCTCGATACCGCGCCATCCGCTCCACGTACACCTCAAACAGCATCTGCCGCCCCATGCCCCGCTCACCCAGCGAAATCGCTGCATTTTCCGGCATTCGGTAATAGGCCAGCGTCATGATACTCAACATTAATGGCGATTCAGCCAACTCACGCAGCGTGCCATCCGTTTGCAGCGCCGCCCGTAGACCCGCCAGACGTTTCCCCACACTCGCCAAATAATCATCAATCTGATCCATCGACAACGGCTGCAACACAACCGCCTGTGCCAGCATCAAATCTGTTGTCAGCGCTTCATAATCACGACTGCGACAGGTAACGGCCGTTGCCAAACTCGGCCGCGTGCGTCGAAACTGGTTAATCGCCTGGGCACACGCTTCACGCCGCTCCACATCCACCTCATCCAGTCCATCGAGCAGCGGCAGCAGCACCCCATTTTGCAGCCATATTTGTCCCAACTGGCGCGGCACCTCGTAATTGTTGCTCAACGCATTCACCATCCATGTGCCCAACGGCTGCCCTTCCGGCCACGACGCCAACCCAAACACCACCGGAATCGGCTTCGACTCATCCAACTCAGCCCGTTCCAGCAGCTGACTTACAAGCTGTAACAGCGTCGTCGTCTTACCCGCGCCTGGTTCCCCCATAATCAGCAGCGTACCGCCCGCCTCGTCATACACATCAACAATCGGCGTCCCCAGTGGCAGCGGCTGGTCAAACGATTCGCCATATGCAAATCCAGCCGCTACCGACTGCACTTGTAACTGGTGATTCTGCACCGCACTCGGCCGATACGCCATTGCCAAATCAATAATCTCTGCCCCATGCAAAGACTCTTGCAGTACCCCCACCAGCCAATACGTCTTAATCCGTTGCAGCATCACACTGCGATTATGCCGATCTCGTTCGTTCATAGACAAACCAAACCCTAAGGGTTTCGGAAAACCCTTAGGGTCTAAAACCTAAAGAATATTCTTCACAACACGGCCGTCTTTCACAACTAGCCCAATATTATCCACATTTTCCAACGATTTAATGTCCGCCAACGGGTCCGTTTTCGTTACAATCACATCCGCCAACTTACCAGACTCAATCGTACCCAGCTTATCTTGCCAGCCTAGGCATTCGGCAGCAACCTTCGTCGTTGCCACAATCGAGTCCATCGGCGACATGCCTACATTGCACATCAAACCCAATTCGCGCAAATTTGTACCATGCGGCATCACACCTGCATCCGTACCCATTGCAATCTTCACACCAGCTTGGTGCGCCCTACCGATGCTCTCGCCGTGAATTTCCACGATTTCACGCGCCTTGCGCACCCCATATTCAGGCATCGCCCCCGTTGCCTCGGCAATCTCCACCACCGCAATTGGAGCCAACAGCGTCGGCACCAAAAACGTGCCACTTTCCAGCATCATCTCAATCACTTCATCATCAAGAAAAATGCCATGCTCAATGGAATGAATCCCCGCCCGTACCGCGTTTTTGATGCCCTCCAAACCTTGTGCATGAGCCATCACCTTCACACCGCGCCGGTATGCGGCTTCCTGCACCATCACCTCCAACTCTGCTGGCGAAAATTGGGTAAATTCAGGGTGGTCGGTCGGACTGAGAACACCACCCGTTGAACACACTTTAATCACATCCGCACCGGCACGCAGCACTTCACGCACCTTGCGCCGCACCTCTTCCACACCATCACAAATTCCGGCTGGTCGCCCTGGCGTTTTGCCAAAGAACTCTGTTTCCACGCCAGACAGATTCCAACCATCCCCGTGTCCACCAGTAATCGACAGCACAGTGATACTAATCTGCATACGCGGCCCTAAAATTAAGCCAGATTCCACCGCCTGTTTCATGCCCAAATCTGCACCACCCGCATCACGCACGCTCGTGATACCAGCCATCAATGTGCGCTCCATGCGCGGAATCGCTTCGTAATAGTTATATGAATAAGGCGTATTCAACATTTTTGGAATGTCAATGCCTTCCACCACAAAATGAATGTGCGTATCAATCAATCCGGGCAAAATAAAACCGCCCTGCGCATCAATCATGTCAATTTCAGCATCGGGCAAAACGAGGTCCATTTTGTTGCCGACGGCTTGAATGCGGTTATCTTTGAGCAAAACGGCCGTTTTCGCCACCGGTGCGCCGCCATTACCATCTATCAAAGTTCCATTGTGAATCAGGGTATAGTGAGTCACGATCCTTCTCCGTATTTTGGTTACTGCAAATTGAGTTAAATAATTGCCTAACTATACCAAGACCCAAACGGTTTTAAAAATCCTTCGCCACAAAATGTTATTAAAATATTGCCCCAGGGGAACTGGTTTAGAGCTAACAAAGGTGATGATTAGCGATACAAAAGTGGTACACCCCCATTCCTTACTTGATTCCTCTCACAAAATCCGTACGATGAAACTATCTTATCTCTGCTACAGATGAAATTCGCATTTTCAATGAATTTATTATAAGTGATGGTAGTATTGTTGTCTTTACACGAAATGATATGGGACGGGTAAATGGGTATGATCTTTTGCTTTTAGCAAGCAATCCAATACATGGTGGCAAAAGGGTTAGGGGTGATAAAGCGGACAAATAGCGATACAAAAAGCGGTATGTAGGATGACAAATGCTAATCTTCTGAATCAACTTCTCCAGCAGATTGCAAAAAACGGCCGAATTCATCTAAGTCGACCTCAATCTTGTCAAGGGCCTGTGGCAGGAGATCAATCAGTCGGGCAACTTTGGCTGTATTCAAATCCCATGAATACAGATTTCGTACCACATGCCGAAAGCCAAGGTACTCGTCTAACAATTTTGCCGTTTCTTCCTTAATCACCTGGGGTCTAATACCCGGAACATCCAGCACCATTTGACGCAGCAAATCTCTATGCCAGGATGTTGATTGTGGAATAGTGCCATCAATTTGTCTGCCAATCCATTCAAACAACCGTTCAATGCCACTATAAAATCCTTGTAGATTCAATGCCGCAGCATCGACCCGGTAGTTACCGATATCAGCGTAAGCAGCCTGCGCCTTTTCAGCAGCAGCACGCACGTTTACCCATTCTGCTTTAAGCTGTTGGTGTAAAATTCGATATTGAACAATCACAGTTCAACCCCTTTTTGCATAATGGTCTTTCGTATCTCCTCCGAACAATCTACCAAATCAACAACATCAATTTTGAAATCGGAAGAAACGCTCATTGTGTGTGCCACAGCCCGAAAAAAGTCTTCAATTGCAATACCAGACACAGCCAAATCAATATCAGAGCGTGCATCATATGGACCACTGCCAATCAAGGAGCCAAATGCCATTACGCTTCTAGCGCCAAATTCTGACCGAAGCAAATTAGCTGCTTGTCTTGCCACAATCCACGCCTGCTCACGCCGCTGCTGCCAGCCACGTTGCTCCGCTTCCCACTTTTTTTTGATATAAGGGTAATAATCTCGATATGATATATCCATTGATGACATAACCATATTATAACAGAACCCACTAATTTTTCCTTCCTTCCCAATCCAACACTCAAACCGATACAAAAGTGATACAAACGGCCGTTTCCCCTTGAAATCACCACCACAACCCACTACACTGCAATCAGGTTACTCGACAACAATGCGATCTCACACACGCACATCTAACTTATAAACAACACAAATAGCAACCACGATAATACCAAACTTGGGAGAACCTTTCGTTGGATTCGTCAATTCAACATGCATATTTGAGGGGGTCCAAGGAGGTTTATCAAAATATAAACATTGTGTAAAAGCCATAAAGTTTAGTTTGTTGAATCTGTCTACAGGCCCGAAAATCATTATTGTTAGCCAGTTTTGCCTAAACCTATAAAACAAGATAAGGAGATTAGCATGAATCACAGTAAATGTGTCCAATCGCTAGATCGCTCTGAGAAATGGCTATATTTGTTGTTTGCCATTCTGGGGCTTATTTTCTTCTTTGGATTTGCAGTCACAGTCAGTGCGGCCGGTGCCACGCAGATTTCGGGGATCGGCTATTTCGACGAGAGTGGCGACTGTGCGGATCCAGAAGGAGCAGGCTCAGATTTTGCCACAGTATTGGATGGGGATTTGGAAGGTTGTCAGTATGTATTTGTTGAAACCTGGGAATGTTCACCGAGCGGAACCTATCGAGAGACGGGATACGAGGTATATGTTATTGATAGTGAGCTTGGAACTGGGACATTTCGCACGACTTACAAATTTTCAGCGAAGTTTGAAGGCTGCACCCCGGAAGGATTTCCAGATGGCGCAGAACTCTTTGGGCGGTGCCAACATCCTATCACCGCAGGCACAGGCACGGGTGATTTCGAAGGCGTCACCGGCCGACTCGATTTCAAAGATGACATCGAGGCTGGGAACTTCCCTTATCGTGGTCATTTGAAGTGGTAAGGACCAGTTTAGTCATCTGTCAAGAGACAGTGAGAATATCCGTATTGGTAGTGGGTAGAAACGGCCGTTTTGGGGCTATTCGCCGTTAAACTTTTCTTCGTGCCAGACCTGACAGGTCTCGGAGGACCTGTCAGGTCTATTTTATACGCTTGCGAACACGGCCGTTTAGGGGTTTACGGCCGTTAATCTTCCTCCAAGCTAGAGCTGACAGGGCTTCAAACTCCTGTCAGCTCTGCACTTTCACCGATACAAAAACGATACAAACCCCAATTCCCCCTTGATTCATCCAATAAAACCCTTACAATGAAACCATCTCATCTCTGCTACAGATGAAATTCGCATTTTCAATCAAACAATTCAATACCGCCACCCAAAAAAGCTTATAAAGTTGACCCTGCTGTACTTGTGCATTGCTGCCAGCTAACCCCTGAAACCTGAAAGCTGACAGCTCCCTCGGAGGTTCCCATGTCGTCTGACGCCAGTTTTGGGCAGATTGTGAAAGAGCGTCGCGCTGCCATTGGCCTGACCCAGGCCGAACTCGCCAACCGCGTTGGCTGTGCCCCTATCACCATTCGCCGCATTGAAGGTAATAATTTACGGCCGTCTGTACAAATGGCCGAACTGTTGGCCCTTGCACTCAAAATCCCTGAAACCGAACAGCTTGGATTTGTGCGGCTGGCACGTCAAAAGAAAGCAGACACACCTATTCCTAAACCAACCCCATCCCCTGGTGAAATTGGGATGGCCGACCTGACAGGTCGAGCTGTTAAAGGATTTCAATTAGGCGAATTGATTGGGTCGGGTGGTTTTGGTGTTGTCTATCGTGCTACACAGCCTTCTGTGAAACGGGACGTGGCTATCAAAATTATCTTACCCCGCTTTGCCAACCAGCCCACCTTCATTCGCCGCTTTGAAACCGAAGCACATTTGGTTGCTCGTTTGGAACATCCCCATATCGTGCCGCTGTACGATTATTGGCGCGAACCAGATGCCGCTTATTTGATTATGCGCCTGCTGCGTGGTGGCAGCCTCGAAGAGCTAATCAAATCTGGCCCCATCCCGCTTGCTGACTTTCAACGAATTATGCCTCAAATCTGTACAGCATTGGCCACCGCGCACCGGCACGGCGTGATTCATCGCGACATCAAACCGGCCAATGTGATGCTCGACGAAGACAAAAATGCCTACCTTACCGACTTTGGCATCGCCAAAAATTTAGAGACGCCAGATGAACAGCAGTTAACCCAGGGAGGTGCCATCGTTGGCTCCCCTGCCTACATTTCACCTGAACAAATTTTGGCCGAACCGATTCAAGCGCCCAGCGACATTTACTGTTTGGGCATCATGCTTTTTGAAATTTTGGCCGGTCAGCAGCCCTTCCCCGGTCCAACGTCAGTTGCTTACTTGCAGCAGCACTTAAATGATCCGTTACCGCTGTTAAAAGATGTTTTGCCCGGTTTACCAGACACATTTGATGATGTCATCCAAAAAGCAACAGCCAAAAAGCCAGAAGAGCGTTACCAAAGCACACTCGACATGTTAATAGATTTGGAATTGGGGTGGCAAACGGCCGTTTCCCCCCCCACCACCATCACAACCAAACCCACCACACCCACCCTCTCCACCCAAGAAATCGCCACACTCGAAAACCCATATCGCGGCCTACGCGCCTTCACCGAAGCCGACAGTGCCAACTTTCACGGACGCAACGCGCTGGTACAAGAACTACTCGGAATGATGTCCGACGGCTCCGACCTGAGCCGGTTTGTGGCGGTAGTCGGTCCCAGCGGCAGCGGCAAATCGTCTGTTGTCAAAGCAGGACTCATTCCGGCATTACGGCGTGGTGGCCTGCCAGATTCGGACAACTGGTTCATGGTCGATTTGACCCCCGGCAGCCATCCCTGGGAGGAAGTGGAAGCGGCGCTGCTGCGCATTGCTGTCAATCCACCCGACAGCCTGCTTTCGCAGCTGCGCGACGGCGCACGTGGGTTGCAGCGGGCCATCCGTCGCATTCTGCCTGACGATGGCGAAACAGAATTAGTCATGGTGATTGACCAGTTTGAAGAGTTATTTACGCTGGTGCAGGATGAAGGGGTACGCAGTCATTTTTTGGAGGGGTTGGTAACGGCCGTTCTCGACCCCAAATCACGCCTGCGCCTGATCATCACCCTCCGCGCCGACTTCACCGACCGGCCGCTGCAATACGTCGATTTTGGCGAACTGATGCGCCAGCGCACCGCCTTTGTGCTACCACTCACCCCCAACGAACTGACCAACGCCATCACCCGCCCAATCACGCAACTGGGCATGGAAATGGAACCGGCGCTTATTTCCACCATCATTCGCGAAGTAGGCGATCAGCCAGGAATACTGCCCTTGATGCAATACGCATTAACAGAACTGTTCGAAGAGCGGCAGGGGCGCACATTGACGCTCAACGACTACCAATCTACCGGTGGCGTCCTCGGCGCACTGGCTCGCCGCGCCGACGATATTTACGACAGCCTAGACAACAGTGGTCAAGAAGCCACCCGCCAGCTTTTCTTGCGCCTGATCACACTCGGTGAAGGCGTTGAGGATACACGGCGGCGGGTATTGATCTCGGAATTGCAGACCCTAAGGGTTTCAGAAACCCTTAGGGTCTTGGAGCATGTAATTGACGAATACGGCCGTTTCCACCTCCTCACCTTCGATCACGACCCAGTCACACGCGCCGCCACCGTCGAAGTCGCCCACGAAGCGCTGCTGCGCGAATGGCCACGCCTGCGCAATTGGCTCAGCGACAGCCGTGAAGATGTGCGCAGACAGCGTTTGTTGGCAGATGCCACACGGCAATGGCACAACGCAGGCCAGGACGACAGCTACCTGCTGCGTGGCAGCAGGTTAGTTGAGTTTGAATCGTGGTTTGAAACGACCACAATTGCGCTAACAGAAAACGAACAAACCATTTTGAACAGCAGCATTGCTGCCCGAAATCAACGACAGTCTGCCGAAGAAGCAAGGCGGCAAAAAGAGCTAGAAACTGCCAAACAACTCGCTAAAGAACAAACCCATCGTGCCGAAGAACAAACACAAGCCGCTAAATCACTGCGACAGCGGGCAATATTCCTGGCTGGTGCTCTTGTCGTCGCCGCAATTTTGGCAATAGCTGCCTTTGGATTTGCTCGCTCATCAACAAACAACGCCAATCTAGCTGCAACTCGTGAAGATGAGGCAATTGCAAATTTTGCGCTGGCATCAACTAATGAAGCAGATGCTGTTCGTAATGCAAATCTGGCAGCAACGCGCGAGGTAGAAGCCGAGGTGGAACGGGATAGAGCAGATGGAGAGAGGGAAACGGCCGTTTCCGCCCAACAACAAGCCCAAGCTGAAGCCAACATCCGCGCCACCGCTGAAGCAGTAGCCATAGAAGAACGAGAAATCGCCCAGCAACAGACCAATCTGGCAATTTCTCGTGAGCTGTCTCAATCTGCTAACGCCCTATTAGAAACAGACCCAGAGTTAAGTATGCTCCTAGCCATGCAAGCCATCAACTCTACCTACACAAAACAGGCAGAAGAAGCATTGCGCGATGCTTTACAGCAATCGCGTGTTCGCATAACGTTAACGGATGAGAATGCCGACCTGAACAGGGCCATCTATACGCCAGACGGTACAAAATTAGCAATTCGTGGGTCAGATGACACGATGCAGCTCTGGGATGTTGCTACAGGGGAGCGATTAAAAAGTGTCGTGATGGTGGGCCAGATATATTGGCAACAATTTTATAGAAGTGGCGATAAATTAGAGGTGGTAATCTCAGGGGAAGATAACACAGGACTGCGACTGCTTTCCTGGAACATTAACGGTAACGAAGTGGTGGAAGTGCAAACGTTTGATGTTCAATTGCCTACGTTTATGGAAGCTATCCTCAGCCCGGATGGGACGCTACTTGCCTTTGGAAACGTGGACAACGAAGCGGAATTGTGGGATACGGTGACGGGAGAGCGGCTGTTTATTTTAAGTCGCTTCACAGATTTAGCTTGGAGCTATTCCTTTAATCAGGACGGTTCCCGTCTCGTCGTTGGTGGGCGCAATGGTGAGGTCGAACTATTTGACATCCCCACTTTACTTACTGCTAATACGCCACAGCCAATAGCAGCCTTCAAACGATTAATGGGCGATTTCATGACGTTTACTCTGCTGAGTCCGGCTGGAGAGCGATTGGCATTGCAATTTGATGGCACAACAACCACCTCTGAGATTTGGGACATTGCTGATCCAAAAAATCCAGAGCTAATTCAAACAGCGGCTGAAGGGTTGACAATCAGTACCTTCAATCATGATGGCAGTTTGGTCCTGGGGAGAGGTGCTTTAGATGGTGATGGAACAGTGTCTGTTTGGGAGGTGGCAACTGGAGAAGCGTTATTCACCTTAGCGGGGCATTCTACCATAGCCACATCTGTAGTTTTTAGCCCAGACGAACAAACGATTGCGACAGGCAGCCGTGATGGCACCGTCCGCATTTGGGATGCCGCATTATGGGAAGGAGGTGAACTGCAAACGAGCTATTATGAAATGGGCTTCTTTGATATGGATATCAGCCCAGATCAAACTCTGTTAACGTTTGGCAGTGGATGGGGCGCAGCTGCAATTTTTGATCGGCAAACGCTAGAACTCATCCATTCCCTGGAAGGTGGGGGCGAAGGCGTATACCGAACATCTTTTCACCCAACCGGTTCTCGTTTGGCAACCGTGGGTGCAGATAATGTGATTCGCATTTGGGATGTAGCGACCGGAGAGGTTCTTCTTTCCTGGGTGGGGCATGAGCTAGGAAATAGTTCTGGAGGTTTCTACCCCGGCGTATTGGACGTGTCATACAGCCCTGATGGCTCTCGATTGGCAACAGCCAGTTCTGACGGCACTGCCAAAGTTTGGGATGCAGAAACTGGCGAGGAACTATTATTATTAGCGGGACATACGGTTGGCTTGCACAGCCTGGCATACAGCCCCAACGGCTCGATGATCGCCACCAGCAGCGACAACACTGAAAACACCGTCAAGGTGTGGGATGCTGAAACAGGTGCAGAGATTTACACCTTGCAAGTTGAAGATCGAGCTTGGGCGTTAGCTTTTAGCCCAGATAGCCAACTGTTGGCAGCTGGTGGCGGAGGGGGCTTTGCCAATTTATGGGATTTGAACTCAGGAACGGAACTTTACGCGCTGCCTTCCCAACTGGGAACGATTGGCACAATCCTGTTTACACCAGACGGTAAGCAATTTATTACCAGCGGTGGGGGAAACACACGGCTTTGGGATGTAGAAACGGGTGCAGAGATCAAAACGATTACAAAAAACAACCTATGGAACATGATATTGACCACAGACGGCCGTTTTCTTTATGGGGGATGGGGTGGTGTAATAAAAGTATTTACGCTAAATGTTGATGACACCATCGCTTTAGCCAATGAACGTCTCACCCGCGACTTCTCAGAAGCGGAGTGCAAGCAATATCTGCATGTAGATGCGTGTCCTGTCAATTGATTGGGTTTGTTTGCGATGAGGTTGAGATTTGTTTACGGCCGTATTCCAAAATAACCGCAATGAAAACGGTACTGTGGAAAAGTGGCACACGCCCAATGTTAGTTAAAAGTTTAAAGAAAAAACGGCCGTTTCTGTGCGGAAACGGCCGTTTTCACCCATCCCCCCAACTGATACAAAAGTGATACAAACCCCCAAAACAGTTGAATTTAACAATTTACCCCTTACAATGTAACTTAGAAGTCTGCACAAACACTCAAATTAACTTATCAATCTCAACAACTTAATCCAAAACAATCACCACATCAATCAACAAAAGTTGAATGGTCCAAAAGCGGGACTCATTAATCATTCAACCATTCAACCATAAAATATCCCAAGTTGTTACTTTCGTAGGAAAGCGCCCAATATTGTGTCATTTCGACGAGTCCGCGAGGAGAAATCCCTACGATCTGTACAAGCAGTAGGGATTTCTCGGAAGATACTTCGCAGGGCCTCAGCACAGACTCTACTAAGAAACTCATGTCATTCCGAACGGAGTCCGCGAAGTGAGGAATCTTGCTTCGTGTTTGTCATTATTCCCCTCCCTCAAAGCAAGATTTCTCAGCAGACTTCGGAATGACAATTGCAGGACAAGTTTCTTCTTTATTTTGTGTTGGGTCTTACCGGCATAAGCTACTCGAAATGACAATTGCAGGACGAGTTTCATTCTCATTCCGTGCCGGGACTTCCAGGCATTAGTTGCTCGAAATGACAAATCTTGGTGGCAGCTTAGGCTAATTATTCTCTTCAGTCCCTAAAAGAGGTTCTTCATGCTAGAAAACATCAGCTTTGGAAACATCGTGCGCGAACGTCGCAGTAAAATGGGTCTAACCCAAAACGAGCTAGCCAGACGCGTCGGCTGTGCCCCCATCACCATTCGCAAAATTGAATATGATTCATTACGGCCGTCTGTACAAATGGCCGAACTGCTGGCCCTGGCACTCAACATTCCCGAAGAAGAACAGCTCGGTTTTGTGCGCCTGGCCCGCAAAAAAGAGCGCACCACCCCCATCCCGACGCCATCACCCATGCCGGGTGAAATTGGCATGGCCGACCTTTCCGGCCGATCTGTGAAAGAGTTTCGGTTGGGCGAACGCATCGGTTCTGGTGGTTTTGGAGTTGTCTATCGCGCCCAACAGCCATCGGTGAACCGGGACGTGGCCATCAAAATAATCTTGCCTCGTTTCGCCAACAATCCCAACTTTATTCGCCGCTTCGAGGCAGAAGCACAGCTCGTTGCTCATCTAGAACATCCTCATATTGTGCCACTTTACGATTATTGGCGTGAGCCAGATGCTGCCTACCTGATTATGCGCCTGCTGCGCGGTGGCAGCCTGGAAGATCAATTGGCCTCAGGCCCCATAACATTAGCTGATATCCACCAAACGACTCACCAAATCGGGCTGGCGCTCGATGCGGCGCACCGGCAAGGCATCATTCACCGCGATATAAAACCGGCCAATGTGCTGCTCGACGAAGACAAAAATGCGTATCTAGTAGACTTTGGCATTGCCAAAAATTTAGACGGCATGGAATCTCAAGGTTTAACGGAAGGGGGTGCTGTTGTCGGCTCTCCTGCGTATATCTCACCTGAGCAAATTTTAGCCGAACCAATCGGTCCGCAAAGTGATATTTATTGCCTGGGTATCATGTTGTTTGAAGTTTTAACCAATCAAAAGCCATTCCCAGGTCCAACGCCAGTTGCCTATATTCAACAACATCTCAACGATCCACTCCCATCGCTTTCCCAATTTAACAGCGATTTACCGCAAGCATTAGATGGCATCATCGAGCGGGCAACTGCGAAAAAGATTGAGGACCGCTACCCCAATACGATTGCATTTTTGGACGAGTTTGAGAAAGTTTTGGCAACGGCCGTTTCCCCCAATGATCACCATCCGGTGCAGGTAAAAACGGCCGTTCCACCCATTTCCACTCAAGAAATTGCCGCCTTGGAAAATCCATACTGCGGTCTGCGCGCCTTCACTGCTGCCAACGCCGCCAACTTTTATGGACGGGATGCCCTGATTCAGGAGATTTTAGCGATGATGTCGGATGGGTCCGATTTGGCACGGTTTACGGCCGTTGTGGGTCCCAGCGGCAGCGGTAAATCATCCGTTGTCAAAGCCGGTCTGATTCCCTCCCTGCGGCGCGGCGGCCTGCCCAATTCCAACGACTGGTACATGGTTGACCTCACACCAGGCT
>QQUD01000520.1 GCA_008501785.1 Chloroflexota bacterium | reverse complement strand
CTGCGGGCTGTGGGCATGATTCGGCGACAAATTTTGTGGCTGGTTTTGGGTGAAGGATTTATTTTAGGCATTTTTGGAACGGTTGTCGGGCTGTTTGTGGGCATCGTTTTGGCTTATTTCATTTTAAACAGCCTCGAACTGCTCGATTCTGTTGCCTTTGCGATTCCGTGGTGGGCGCTGCTGGTTAGCATTGTGTTGGGTTTGGGGGTGACGCTGGCAGCGTCGTTTATGCCTGCGCGTCGTGCCAGTCGGGTGCCACCGATTGTGGCGGTGCGCCAGATGCCGAAAACGGCCGTTTCTCACTGGTACACCACCCGCGCAGGCAACATCGGCTTGATGCTGCTCGTTTTTATTTTGGTAACTGCGTTTGCAATTGCATTCATCTTGCGGCCTACGATTTGGGAAGGGATGGCGGTGTACGGCATCGCGATTATGAGCTTGTTAGCGGCGATGTTTTTGCTGCTGCCCAGCATGATTGGGCGGTTGGGAACGGCCGTTTACCCCCTGCTCGTGCGTCGTTTGGGTGCGGCGGGACGGCTGGCGGCTGACAATTTTCAGCGGAATCCGATGCGAACCGCAACGACTTCGAGTGCGCTGGTGGCGGGATTAACGGCCGTTATCCTCACCACCGGCTTCATGCAAATCTTCTTGAAAGGTGGTTTTGCTGCACCCGTTTCTACCATTCAGGCAGATGCATTTATCAGCATTTCGATGGAGCAATTTGCGGGAGGGGATGAACTAACCATCGAGGATATGAGCTTTGATTATCTTTCGGATCCGATTGACCCAGATTTGGTTGCGGAAGCAACAGAATTTGCAACCAGCCAGGGGGTCGGTATCATGCCATTAGCGGCTGTGATAGGGCCACCAGAATTATCTGCAATTCCCGGCAATCCGATCCTGTTTATCGAACCAAACTCATTCCTGTCCAGTGGGAATTACACATTTTTTGAGGGAAATCAACAAGAAGCCTTGCCAATTTTGGAGGCTGGCCACGCGATTTTGTTGCAGCCCATGTTAGCCGAACGGTTCGATGCACAGGTTGGGGAAATCATCACCATCCCCACCGGCAATGGGGAAATCGACGTGACGGTTGCCGGGATTGGCGGCAGCGGCATGCCGTTTACGATGATGCCGTTTCAAGATGGGGTGCAATATTTCGGGATGACTGGCCCCAGCATGGTTGGCTTACTCGTCCCAGACCATGTTGATGCAGACTCTTTTTTGGGAGCGGTAAAAACCATTGTTGCGCCTTATCCCGATTTCGATTTGCTATTAATTCAGGACAATATTGATACGGCTATCGCCGGATTTAACCAGTTCCAACAGCTTTTAACTGCGCTGCTACTGCTGGCGGTGATGATTGCCGGATTGGGCGTGGTGAACACGACGATGATTAATGTGTCAGAGCGGGTGCGTGAATTGAGTCTGATGCGTGCTGTGGGCGCTACCCAAAGCCAAATTCGCACAATTGTGGTTGCTGAGGCCGGTACATTAGGTGCAATTGCAGCCATCATCGCTGCGTTTTTTAGCTTCATTATGGTTGGGCTGCTGGTGCTGCTGCTCTCGTTTGGCGGCTATCAGTCAATGGGCATTGCAGTTGGCGAACGGTATTTTGAATTGAGCTACCTGCCAGCGGCGCGAGACATGGGTATTGCCACAATTGCCTCATTACTGCTGGGTACGGTCGTGGCTGGCATGGCTGCTTATTTCCCCGCACGGAATGCTGCCGCCACGAACATCATCGATGCCACGCGAAGTGAAAAGGTGACGATCAAATCAAAAATGAATGAGCCAAAACGACCTGAAAAACGACGTGACATGAGCGATTCTTTGCATTGGATGTTGGCACGGCGCAATTTGGGGGAGAATCGGTTACGAACGGTGTTGAGCGGAACGGCCGTTTCCCTCGGTGTCGCCATGATTATTGCCGCCGAATACGTAAGCACCGCCTTGCAGGCCTCGCTGCGAGATATTCCCGATTTGCAGGTCACATTTGGCTTCATCGTCGAACAGCTAGACGTGATGCTGAATGGCGTTGGCTATGTGCTGATGGCCGCTGCCACCTTCCTCGTGTTCAACACATTCACCATGACTATTACACAGCGACAGCAGCAAATTGGCGCACTGCGCTCGTTGGGCATGACGCGCCGTCAGATGATGCAGCTGGTGGTGTTGGAATCGCTCATTTTGGGTGGGTTGGGTACTGTTGTGGGGCTGATTGTAGGGCCGATGCTGGGCCGAGCCACCGTTGTTTTTATGCGCGAGATGGTGGGGCAGATTTTCATTTTTGGGCAAGGCACCATTTCCACCACCACCATTGCGCTGGCGGTTGTGTTGGGCATTGGTGGGACGCTGGTGGCGGTGCTGTCACCAGCACGACGCGCCACGCATATCTCGCCGCTGATGGCGCTGCGCAATCAGCAAATCCAAACGGATGAGGCGAGCAACACACGCCGCGAAAATCGGCAGGCGCTGCTTGGTTTGGGTATTTTTCTGCTGCTGTTTGGCTTTTTGTTCGCGGTGCAGCCGGGGGATTGGCTCATGCCATCCTGGAATGTGCTGCTGACGCTGCTGTTTTTGGCGGTGTGGCTGGTGGCGCTGCGGCTGATGCTGCCGCTGTTTGTGCGTGTGTTTGGCAGGTTGGTTAGCAAATATTTGGGACGCAGGGGGGCAAACGGCCGTTTAATTGGCGAAAATTTACAGCGGGCGCGAGAGCGCGTCATGCTCACCATTGCCACCTTAGCCATCGGGCTGCTCACCATTGTCAGCATGTCCGGCTTTATGGCGTTTCTCTTTGACGATTTGTTTGGATTTACAATAGATCGGCTGGTCTCGCATAACACATGGGCTGTTTTTGCATTCGAGTTGGAAAAAGGCATTGCAGGCATTTCTGACCTGGACGATATTCACATTGAACCAGAAATCATCGCCCAATTTGCGGAAGCAGCCGGGGATCGGGTGAATTTAATGGAAAATCGGTTTGCCGCTATCCCCGAACTTTCATTTTTGGGCGACACCTATTTCACATACATTTACGACCCTGCTGCTTTGTCCAAAATGCCAGGAGTCTTTACATTTTCTGAAGGAGATTGGGAAACGGCGCTGCCGATTATGGAATCGGGCTGCGGCGCGTTGATGGCTCCAGCCGTTGCCATTCGCAACGATGTGGGCATTGGGGACACGATGCAAATCAGCGGCGTTGATGGGCCGCTGGACTGCACTGTTGCAGGCATCGGGATGGGGGTTGTCAATTCGTCCATCATCGGCGACATCGTGGATGATGAAGTAGGCGCATCCCCAGCGATTGGTTTGGTGATCACCCCCAAACCTGGCACTGATTTGGATGTGTTGTGGGCTGATTTAGAAGCGGTGGCTGACGAGATTCCCGGCATTTTCCTGCTCGATCTGGTTGATTTCAGCGACACGATGACGCAAATTATCGATCTGTTCGTGGTGGCGCTGAATGGAATGATGCTGCTGGCGGTGCTGGCGGCGGCGTTGGGCGTGATCAACACGACGATCATGAGCGTCAACGAGCGTCAGCGTGAATTGGGCCTGCTGCGGGCTGTCGGTGCCACGAAGCGGCAAGTGCAGCGCGTGGTTGTGGGTGAAACGATGCTGATGGGGCTGATCAGCGGCATTGTGGGCGTGGTTGCGGGGGTGGGGGTGGTCGTCATCATTGTGCTTACCTATGGCGGCAATTCGTGGGGTGTGCCGGATTTGGATATGTTGGCATCGACGCGGAGTGCAATACGGCCGTCTTTGATCAACGGAATTGTGGGCATCATCATCGCGCCGCTGATTGCGGGATTTGCG
>QQUD01000622.1 GCA_008501785.1 Chloroflexota bacterium | reverse complement strand
GTAAAATACGGCGAAAGTCCATGAGGCAGATTTTAGACTGTCTGCATGAAATGCCAAATTTGAAGAAAATGGTTGCAAATGCAATGGATGCTATTTGCAATTAAGTCACGTAAACTTATCGTCACTTACATTGTAGGTCAAGACAGCGTCTTGACCTGGTGAACTGGTATACTTTGGGCAAAACAGCGTTTTGCCCAAAGTTGCTGAGGTGGAGGTTTTGATTTGGATAAGCAGGATGTACGGGTTGAAAACGGCCGTTTTCAATCCACCGACCAACGCGCACATTGGCTAACTGCGGATACTATCGCGTGGCCTTTGGAACATGAAGATGGGAATTTATATTTGTTACATGTAGGTGGGGAAAACGGCACTACCTTTCCTCTGTCTTTTGTAGGATATGGGTTGCCCAAAGGGTTGGCTGTTAAATTTCCGCATTTGAGCGAAACGGCCGTTTTCAAACTAGACGCACCAAATCTTGATGATATGCGGGCGGCCTTGAAAGAGTCACTGGCCATTTCAGCGAAGAACAGCAGCAGGCAGACGGTTAGGGTAACTGGTCTGCAAATCCCAGGCGTGCTTGACGATGTTTATGCCTATGAGGGTCCGTTGGGGATTAGCTGGGAAGATGGCTGCCCGACATTGCGCGTTTGGGCACCAACGGCACAAAATGTGCGGCTGCATTTGTTTGACACGGCAGATTGTGTTGGAAAATCTGTTTTCGCAATGCAGTTAGATGCTGACAATGGCGTTTGGTCGATTTGTGGAGAACCTGCGTGGCGTGGCAGCTATTTTTTGTATGAAGTGCAGGTGTTTGTGCCATCAACGGGGCGAGTGGAAACGAATTTGGTGACGGACCCATACAGCATTTCGCTGTCGATGAACAGCGCCCGCTCTCAAATTGTGGATTTGAATGATGGGGTGCTGATGCCTGATGGCTGGTTGGATGTGCCCAAACCGGCATTGGACGCGCCGGTAGACATCGTGATTTATGAACTGCATGTGCGCGACTTTAGTGTCAATGATGCCTTGGTTCCTGCTGAAGTTCGCGGCACGTTTAAGGCGTTTACGCTGTTAGACACAAATGGCATGAAGCATTTAGCGGCGCTGGCTGATGCCGGATTAACGCATTTGCATTTGCTGCCGACGTTTGATATTGCCTCGATTGATGAAGATAAGTCGAAGTGGAACGGCCGTTTATTTGAAGAATTAGCTGCATTTGCCCCCGATTCTGACCAGCAGCAGGCGCGTGTCAATCAACAAGGGGCAGCCGATCCGTTTAATTGGGGATATGATCCATGGCATTTTAATGTGCCGGAAGGTGGTTACAGCACGAACCCAAACGGCACGACGCGCATTGTTGAGTATCGGGAGATGGTGCAGTCGTTGAACCAGTTGGGGCTGCGGGTGGTGATGGATGTGGTGTTTAATCATACAAATGCGAGTGGGCAAAACGGCCGTTCTGTCCTGGATCGCATTGTGCCCGGTTACTACCATCGGTTGGAAGCAGATGGCCGTGTTGCTTCCAGCACATGCTGCGACAACACCGCTACTGAGCACAAAATGATGCGTAAGTTGATGATCGATTCGGTGGTGATGTGGGCAACGGCGTACAAAATTGATGGTTTTCGCTTTGATTTAATGGGACATCACATGAAAGCAGACATGCTGGCAGTGCGTGCCGCGCTAGATGGTTTGACAATTAAGTCAGATGGCATCGATGGAAAATGCATCTGCTTGTATGGAGAGGGATGGGATTTTGGGGAGGTAGCGGATAATGCGAGGGGGGTTAATGCAACGCAGACCAACATGGCAGGAACGGGGATAGGTACTTACAACGACCGGCTGCGAGATGCCGTGCGGGGCGGCAGCTATGATAGTGGACGTACTGAGCAGGGTTTTGTGAATGGTCTGTACACATTTCCCAATGCATTTGAGCAAGGCAGTAAAAAAGAGCAGTTAGCAAAATTGCTGGCATTAAAGGATCAAATTCGTGTGGGGTTGGCGGGCAATTTGAAAAGGGTTCAATTTGTTAATGCGCACGGTGAACTGACGACTGGTGAGCAGGTTGCGTATAACAACACATTTACGGGTTATTCGGATGATCCACAAGAAAATATTGTGTATGCATCTAAGCATGATAACGAGACGTTGTTTGATATTATCCAATACAAAGCGCCGGTGGAGACGGAAACGGCCGTTCGCGCTCAGATGCAGCAGTTATGTAATGCAATTGTCATGTTTAGTCAGGGAATCCCGTTTTTTCAGGCTGGTGATGACATGCTGCGCTCGAAGTCGATGGATCGCAACAGCTATCATTCTGGCGACTGGTTTAACCGGCTTGATTTCAGTTATCAAAGCAATAATTGGGGGGTGGGTCTGCCACCGAAACCGGATAATGGGGCGCAGTGGGGGGTAATACGGCCGTTACTTGCCAACAAAGCCATGCGTCCCTCACCACAAGATATTGAGCAGACTGTGCAACATTTTCAAGAGCTGTTAAACATTCGCCGCAGTTCGCAACTATTTAGATTGCGAACTGCGGCATACGTGAAGGAGCGTCTCAAATTTCACAATACAGGTCCGAAGCAAGTGCCCGGATTGATTGTGTTGAGCATTAGTGATCAGGTGGGTGAGGAGTTGGACCCAGACTACAAGGGCATTGTTGTGTTGTTTAATGCTTCTCCAAATACACAATCTTTTGTAATTGATGAGATGGTTGGTTTACCTTTTATGCTGCATCCGCTGCAACTACAGTCTCGATCCGAATTCGGATATGATGCAGCGCGAGGCGAGTTTGTGGTGCCTGGGTGGAAAACGGCCGTTTTCGTCCTTCCTCGAAACCAGCCTGAAGAAAAAAAGGGGTGCAGAAGCCAACTTCTGCACCCCTGGCGGCGATTATTCGCCTAAGACCACGGCCCAATCTGATTGATAAGGCAATTGTCCGTTTGTGATAGTGATTTCTGCGTAGGGCTTCGTTGTATCAACGGCAATACCTGATTGGGTACCGAGCGTACTCACATTTTCACCATACAGGACGGTGATTGAACCATCTGACAAACAGTAGGTGCCACAGCGTTCCATGTTGACATTGAAACGGCCGTTCCAGAACACACTATAGGTTTTAATTTGTTCAGGATTTGGATAATCCAGGCTGGTTTTCAATCCCATGTTGATGTCTGATGCATCGGTGATAAGGTTGCCCCAAATGTTTGCCACGCCACCTGCTAATGTGGAGTGCCACATACCCTGGCGTGTCATATCCATGGTGTATGCTTTATAAGCATGATCTTGACCCAATCTAAATCTGTCTTCACTAAATGTAGGTCGTCCATTTGCATTATTCAGATGGTCAATATAATCCTGATAAGTTGGTTGATGCCATTCAACTGCATAATACTCTAATTTGTTGCTCCAGTTGTTATAAGCATTTTTGGTGCCACGTGCGCCGAGCATGTGCGGGTTATTTGTCATATTCCCCTGGAGGTAATCGTGCCATTGCTCGATTTGACTTGAGTTTGCCCATTCAAAGATATCGAAGCCGTAGCCCATGGTCCAACCATCTAGTGGCCCTAATCGTGTGGCAATCTCGTCTAATACAGCTTTTTCTGTCTGACTGCCAAATCCGAATGATGATCCAGGATTTTGACTGCGAGCACTATCTCCATACATCCAGAAGTGAACCATGCCACCCGCTTCGTAGGTGCGTGCGACAAATTCTTCAATAACGGCGAATGTATGATTATCTGGTCCACTCATGCCGTCATAGCAAACACCGTTTGTTGTATTGATATCCCACCAGCGGCAAAATACGGGCATATGAAATCCA
>QQUD01001099.1 GCA_008501785.1 Chloroflexota bacterium | reverse complement strand
CTGATAGGCGCACCCCAAAACAACAGCAGCGTTCCACCCTCATCGAGATCACCAATGCGCCCCACCCGGCATAAATAGCCATCATATTGATTCAGCAGCCTGAAAAATCGCGAAATAAACGGGTCTGTCTGCCCCGGCATCGACTGCAAATTAACAAAAATCGTAATCACCTGCCGAAATTCACCCCGCATCTCAGGCATTAACCCGGCCGGAAAGAAATTGTTAATTGTTGATTGTTGTACGCGAAGCGGTCGCGAATCGACATTGTTGATTGTTGATTGTTTTTTGTTGCTAATTATCGTGCCAGATGTGCTGCGCTCGAAGGTTTGGACACGCCAATATTTGTCAATGGCGTAGGCTTTGAGGGTACGCCGGCGTGAAACGGCCGTATACACCTCATCCGTCAACAGCACATTCCCAGCCGCAGCAAAACTGTCTGCTTGCAGGCAGCGCGTGAACGCACTGCCTTCAAAATAGTAAGCGTTGCGCTGATCTGTGTCATCAATTTTGTGCGTAGGCATTGCTTGCCAGATGCCCCACACCACTTCGCCATCGGCAACAGTCGCTTTTACATTAAATGTAAACGAACCAAATGGCGTTTTGTAGGTAGCGTGTGTTGCCATGTGTGTGCGAATCTTCCAGGCAGCAGACACGGCCCGTTCGTAAATGATGCCTTTCATTGGCACATGTTCGAGCGAAAAAATAGCTTTAAAGCTGTCGCCAGCAAAACCAGAAATGTACCCGCCGTGCTGGTAGACGATTTGCACGAGTGGCTGAAACAGTTCGGCAAGAACATCAGCAATTTGTTCGGCTCCACCTTTGCCATGTCGCATGAGTGTGGTGGTCAGCGAGGTAAACCCGTGGATGTCTACGAAGAGGGTGACGGCGGGGAAACGGCCGTTTAGTCTCTCTTTACCTAAATTTTGCAAAATAAATTGTGGAACCAAATTATGCATCTTTATAACCTTACGTTTTCATGTTTCCCCCCCACACGCATGATTATAGCAAGTTTGAAACACAAAAGGGCTGCTCTTTTCGAGCAGCCCAAAACATATGTGGTAGGGGCGAGGCAAGCGGGGAAATATTTTATCAAAACAAAGCGCTTTATCTCCCGCTTGCCTCGCCCTTCTTCATTTCCCTTTTATATTCAGACCGGGACCCTTGTTCCATGCCCCAAAAAAATTGAAAGTGTTTGAAACGAAAAAGACTGCTCATTTCGAGCAGTCCTTTGTCATCTTTGAAGAGCGTGATTTCAAACGCGGATGGGCAGATGGAGGAATACGGATAATTTTGATTAACCGTATTCTCTCCATCCGTATCAAAATATTTTATGGTGTCTCAACATATTCTGGCGCAACAGCTTCCACCACAAACTCCATTTCGTCGCCGTTATCAGCGGTGCCTGTGAATTTCCAGGCAGGTTGCAGAATGGTGGTCGGCATTTGCGCGATGCGTGTCAGGTCAGATGCATTCTCCTCAAATTCAGGATAGATGTAGGAGTAGGCATAGATGAGTTCGACACCGGTAATGTCGATTTGTTGGTAAATGGTCGGCTCGTAGATGAATGAGTCATCGACAATTACCGGTTCCTCGAGGCCAATAGGCTCCTCTGGGTATTCGATGAATACGTCGATGTTCTCCCAATCAATGGCTGGGTAGGCTGCGCCAATATCCCGTAATGCCCATCCAAAAATGTTTAATGCCTCATTTTCTGGCAGGTCTTCTGGTGCGTTGGGTACGAGGTAGATGTCTCCTGTTTCGCTTTCAAATAACACCTGGTCGCCATCGCGGCGGATAGTGCCTTGACCCCAAATGGGTTCCCGATTGTTGTCAATTGCTTCCCAACCGGTTAAGGTGAGTGTTTTGCCGTCTTCTCCCACCACACCCCAGAAGTGGAACTGTTGATTCGCGTTTGCAGCAATCTCGTTTAGCATTTCTTCGCTGCCGGCGAGGCTAAATGGCCAGGTTTCAATGCGTGGTGCGCCACTGCCATCAGCAGGCAGATAGATGTTGGGCCAGGTGTAAAGGTGTGCTTCGTCGCCCGGTTGGTAGGTTCGCTGCCAATTGCGGTATTCGTCAAATGGTTCCACGAATGGTTCCGTTGGAATCGGTCCTTCCAGGTCGGTTGGTGTGTAGGTATACCAGATATTGTTTTCAACAATACCAGATTGCAAAACTTGGAATGCTTCTTCGGCCGTGCGCAGCGGATAGTTGCCCAGTTCAGCCAGATTTCGCAGTTTTTGGTTGCTGGCAAAGGCGATTTCGCCTTGATCGTTGATGGAGACCGTTACTTCTGGTTGGTTAACGATGAGGCCATCAATTAGTCGATAAAACAATACCTCATTTCCCCAAAGACGATCCATCTCGTAAGGAAAATCAACTAATCCATTCGCCGTCACAAATGCTTCGGCGATAGGCGTGATTTGTTCCAAAGGAAGCTGCTCTTCAAAGTCAAACGATACGGATTCATCGCGATAATACGTACCATAAGCATCAATTGTCAATGCACGACTGCCATCAAAAACAAAGTAGGTGACAGGGATTTCATCGACACGCTCGACACCTGCTTCATCAACATAAACTGGCTGGGGCATGACGTACAGTGGCCCAGTAAACCCAAACGCGGTGGCAATTTGTTGTGCTTCGGCAAGTTCCATTGATAAGGATGCCTGCTGCCATACCAAAGCCTGGGCAATATCAGTTGGGAGTGTTGTGTTGGCAACAAATTGTGTGCCTGAGAAGACATCGGTGAAATAGGGATCAATCATCAGGTCTGCGGTAGCAGGTAAAGCTTCAGACTGAACGGCCGTTTCTGCCGCACCACCACCACCTAAACCTCGCGCCTGTCCACCTCCTTCAATTTTCGGCAGAGGGGGCAGCGCCGCAACCTCTGTTGGGTCATCGGTTGTTTCTGGAGCAGTTGTTTCATCTGCTGGTTGTGTATCTTCTGTGTTTTCATTGACATCGCTTAAGGCTGAATCGGCTGGGGTGTCGGTCGTAACGGCCGTATCCCCCCCCTCAGCCACCTGCGTCGATTCTGGCGCAGGTCGCAAGGCGTTCCAGGCAAAAATGCCGATGAGTACGAAGACGGCTAACCCGCCAAGAGCATAAATTGTTTTTTTCATGATAAGTTGTTCCTTTATCCAATGATCTAATTGTTGCCAGAAAGACGGCCGTTTACGCAAATCGGCTTTTTTTTGTTGTGTACGAGCCATTCGTGTTAAACGGCTCTCAAGCTGTGCCGTAAAGGCTGGTTCTGGTTCTGTTTGTTCTGTTAAAATTAATAAATGTGTTGCCAGTTTCGCTTCATCTGTTTGTTCCATATCTACATTGTCTGGCGACGTGCCTTCCATGTGTGCCGTCAAGAAGGCATCCAATTCGTTTGCCAATTGTTCTTCGGTCTTTTTCATGACGGTACCTCTTCAGTCGGATTGAGCCGTGCTTGCAAGTCGCGCAGGCCGCGAAAAACTAGCATACGAACTGCTGATTCCTTTTTGCCCATGAGTTGTGCAATTTCTGCCACTTCTAACCCACCAAAAAGGCGAAGTGACAAGGCTTCGGCGCGATCTGGGGCCAAAGTGTGCAGCTTTTGGCTGACCTGCTCAATTTGCAAATGCTGGCTGACAATCTCATCTTTGTCGTCGTGTGTGTCGGGAAGGGTAACGGCCGTTTCCAAACCCTGCTCAGGGCGACGGTGGCGATACAAATCCGCCACTTTATGCCGTGCAATACCCAGCAGCCATGTTGAGAATTGACTGTTTCCCCGAAATTTGTGAATGTTCTCCATCGCCGCAATAAACGTTTGCGACGTAATATCTTGTGCGTCAGCTTCATTGCCGACGCGTCCCATTGCATACCGATACACCCGCGTCACATATCGCTGATACAGCTCCGTAAACCGGGAAATATCTTGTTGTGCTTGTTTGACCAAAACGTCATCCTTAATTGGCGTCTGTGTTGGACCGACAATTCGTTCTGCCCGTTCCGATAGCGGTGTGAGCATAGCCTCTCCTAAAACTGAAGCAACGGCCGTTTAATGGAAAATCGGTTTGAAAAATGCTTCAGTAAAAGTTGTTGCAACAAAAGCGCTTTGCTGTGTCTAATAGTGAGTCGCAGTTTGTTGCTAATTTATAACACCCAATTTTATGAGATTAGAGACTTGAGACTGAATAGTTTGAACAATCTCCCAATCTCATCTTATCACTTATTGCATTATGCCGGATAAATCGGCACAATACGCAACATTAATCATTAGAAAGGTATAGTCCCATGGATATAACGTCAATTATCAACACATTGTTCCACGGCAATCAACTAAAAAGATCGGCACGAACAGGTTGGGTACAGCGTGGTGTACCAAATGCCGAAAATGTAGCAGCGCACAGTTATGGGGTCGTGTTTGCCACAATGGTTTTGGCTGAACTGGTTGAGATTCCGATTGATTTGGGGCGAGCGTTGGCGATTGCCGCGCTCCATGACCTGCCCGAAGGTTTGACAACCGATATTCCGACTCCGGCGTGGCGCTATTTGCCACCAGGGGTGAAAACGGATGTGGAGCGAGGAGCCATGCAGGAGATTTTAGCGGGATCGCCGTTTGCTGCACAGTTTATGGATTTGTGGGAGGAGCTGCATGGGGGGGAAACGGCCGTTTCTCATCTCGTCCATGATGCTGACAAACTCGACATGTTTGTACAAGCGCTCATTTATCAAGAGCAAACTGGCAACCAGCATTTGCAAGAATTTTGGAAAAAACCTTTTAAGTTTCATTACCCGCAGACGCAGGCGATTTACGATGAACTAAGGCGCAGATGGCAAGCGTTGACTGGTTAAAGAAACAAAAGCCGGGTTTTGTAAAAAACCCGGCTTTTTAGTGGAAGGAAAGCGCGAACGGCTGCATCAAAAACGCCCGCGCTTGCTCGCTTCCTCCCATCAAAGGCTTATGCAGCCTCCATCTCAGCCAGCAGTTCTTGTTTACTGGCGTCGTATGCTTTTTTGGGGTGATTGGTATATTGGTATATTTATTCCCAATACACCAATACACTTATCTTTACGCAGGAACGGCCGTAAACTGCAACCCCTTCGCCCCGTTCACTTCTTTGCCCGTCTCGGCATAATGCTTCAAACCAGCCAGCAGCCCCGAAAAGCCCTTCTTCATAAAGCGGTCGACCATCAACGCATTCATCAAGCGTCCGATAATGCCATATTTGAGCGAATAATTGAGCGACGTGGACACTTTCGTACCGCTGCCGCTGGGTTCAACTTTTATATCAACAACCGATTTCTTAAACGGTGGAATGCCTTTGCCGCCATAAATTTCAATCGAATAACTTTGTCCTTCATGCCAGTCAAAAACACGCTCATAAATTTCGCCAGCAGGATTCAACTGACAAACGCGATCCGCACCAACGCCTTCGTTATTAGCCGAACGCAGCTCAACACTAGGAACGCTGGGATTATATTTAGCAATACCGCCAAAATCAGCCAGGATATTCCAAACATGATTAATAGGTGCATCTACTTGAATTTGAAAAGAAATATTGTGAGTCATTCTGATTCTCCTAATTGTCTTGAGAAACCGGGGTTTTCTAAAAAACCCGGTTTTTAGGTTAGCGTCTCACCGCCAAAGCGGCCGATTAAATTCTCAAACACGCCAAGCAAAGAACCCGAAATAAGCGCCAACATCGCCGGAAGATCATCGTGGTCAAAAAACTGCCGCCAGGTGAGATGCGTGTGCTGCTCCTCTGGATAACAATCGACACGACTGAAGTGGTGCCACAGGCCAAACGGATTCGGCACTGCAATTTTGTAGCCATACGCCAGCGGCGGCTGCCACAGCACAATTTGCTCGGCAATCACCATGTCGTTGCCAAAATCACAGTAACGCACTGTTCCCACACCACTCGGCTCACCGTCAACCGCTGCCCTAACAGTGATGCGTTCCATCCCTGGAACGATGTCACACATTTTGGCATGGTTTGCTACAACGTTAAAAACTGCCTCAGCGCTGGCCTTTAGTCGCACATCAAACCGCGCTTGCAGTGGTGCCTGTGTAAATGTATTAACTAATAATTCGGTGTTCATATTGTTCATCTCGCATTTTTGTCTCAGCGAATATGAACCTCAGTCTAGTTGTAAACCAGGGGAGATGTCAGCCAACAGATGTTTATTTAGTGGTTTATTTTGGGGAAGAAACGGCCGTTTTGCATATAATAAAGCTTTATATGCATTAAAGTCAGTCGAGATCACAAATTACAGGTGCGAAAGGGGGATACATGACACCTCAACCAATTAATATCCAACCAATGTTGTCCTTTGTTACCCCTTGGGAATCGGCGAATCTAGTGACAATTAGAATTGATTACGACGACTATGCCCTTTCCTGCGATGATGCGAATAATTTCATTGATGAACTGTTCGAATATTATTTGAGTTTAGATAATTTTAGTTTCCAATTTTTTCAAGTTGGTATGGAAATATGGTCCGGTCAAAAGTCCTGGACTGACTATACGTGTGATCAATTTTGTTCATTTAGTGATTGGATTCATTTGCTCGTATTGCTAAAAGAGAAAGATGAGAATTTTAAAACAGTTTGGTTTATGGGTGAGCAAGCTTTTTATGGAGCAATTGAACGGCAAAATCGCTTACTTCTCTTACGTGAAGTTCCACCTAGTACTGAAACCAACATCTTTTGTCGGGTAAAATGTTTGCGAATGGTTTCAGTTTAAGTGTTCCGGCGCAATGTGCTATCCGGCAATACTTGTTGGTCGGAACACTAGTACTCATCCAACTTTTCGCGATTTTGATTGGTCAACAGACCCAATGATTACAACAGATTATGATCAATTTGTAACTAAATTAGAGAAAGCCTGCCTCTCTTTTCAAAAACTTGTCACAAATTTAAAAGAAAAGATATATTATCGAGGTTACTCCCAAGAACAATTGTCAAAAATTTTGCATAATTTGGAAGGGAAACCACGAGCAGCAAAACCAAATCCAGAAGTGAAATTGGCAATTATGATGAATGCATTGCCTGATTTTGATGTGATCAAATACTCGATCAAATATTCTAGCAAATAACCGTTTGATTTGTGTTTGGAGAAGTTGTTTCTGCCTGCCAATCCTTCAAATTAAATCAAAGGATTGGGCGCGGAGAACGGCCGTTGCCCGATTCTGTGCATCCAGTTTAATGAAAATATTGCTGGTATGTTTGCCAACCGTACCACGAGCAATGAACAGCTTTTCGGCAATTTGGCGATTGGAGAGGCCATCGGCCATGAGTTTGAGGATTTCCAATTCACGTTTAGTGAGTGAGTCTAGCAAAGGTGAGCTTTCATTTCTATTAGATGGAGTTGTTTTTTGAAATAAGCTATTGACATAATCTTTGTGTGGCGTAACCTCTTTGATTTTTGTCAGGATGGGGAGAAGCGATTCACCAAAATCGAGAATTTGACGTTGATACTCTTGTGGGGCTGCCAAATCAAGTGCGTGTTTTAATGCGAATTGTGCTGCGTTGGTGTTGTTTTGCTTGTGCTCACATAGCGCTGCCAGCAGGTAAAGTTCGATCAAATTACCATGCCAACTGTTTTCCTGTGCTTCTGTGATGAGTGATTCGATGAGGGGGGCGGCAACGGCCACTTCGGCCTTGCTCAGTGCGGGCTTATCCCTACTCACAACGCTCACTCGCGCCAACAACGTCTGCTCCAAATGAGCCAGATACTGTGGAATAGACGGCCGTTTCACGCCTTTTCCCGGTAAAGCATCAGCCCATTTTTTCGCCAGACCTAGGTTGCCTTGCAGTAGCGCCAATCGTGCCTCATGCATCTTGGCATTTGCCACAATGCGGGGTGTGGGAATGGCGTTGGCTGCGGAAACGGCCGTTTCCATCTCCACCACCGCCTCATCATCTTTGCCCTGCGCTTGTTTGACATAAGCCATGAGCGTGTGGCCCAATCGCTCCACGCCTTGATAGCTCCCGAGTTTGCTGATTGAGATGCCTTTTTCGAGGTGGGTTACGGCCGTTTCCAACTCATTTCGCACCCATGCTACTTGCCCCAGTCCCACATGTGCCACTGAGATGGCTGGGACAGACGGCCGTTCCGATTCCTGTGCCAACATTTGATTGTAAATATCATTGGCGGCTTGCAAATCACCTGTCATGACATGCGTCTCTGCCAAATCGTTTAGTGCAAACAGCCAGAGCACGTGATTGTTAGTCGCCAGCGCCAATTCTCGTGCTTCGGTGAGCGCCTCCAGCGCTGGTTCGACGCAGCCAATCAACCGAAAGGCAAACCCTTGCGCCTGACGGGTGAGGCTGCGCACATAGCGATGTTCGGGCGACAAATGGGTGATCGCGGTTTCAAAATGATTGAGCGCCTGATAAATATCGTCGCTGAAAAGGGCAAACTCGCCTTGAACCGCAGCCAACTCAGCTCGCCATGCCGCTAATTCATGAGGCGAAGCATCCATTTCGTCAATCGCCAGGTCAGCAGCCGTTATTTTTTGCAGAAAAGTATTATTTGCACCCGTAAATAACAAAGCCCACAGCTGCACTAGCAGCAGTTCAGGGCGTTTGTTTATCTCGCCATCTGGCAATAAATTGCACCATTGCAAATAGTTTGTGGCTTGGCTGAACTCCCACAACACTTGCCGCGCATGTTGCATGAGCAAATCGGCTGCATTGGCAAAATCGGCCGCAGCCAAAGCATGATCAATGGACTCAAAAATAAAACCATTTTCCACAAACCATTGACTGGCACGGCGATGCAAATCAGGCAGCAGTTCAGGTTGTTCCCGCTTAAGCTGGGCCTGTAAAAATTGAGCAAAGAGTTGATGATATCGATACCAATGCCGCCGGTCATCTAGCGGAATCACGAACAGATTGCGCCGGTCTAAATCTTCGAGAATGTGCTGGCTGCCCACTTGTCCGGTGACGGCGTTGCAAAGCTGCACATTGAGGCGCCTGAGAACGGCCGTTTGCAGCAAAAAGTCACGAATATACCCTGGCTGTCGTTGCAACACTTCGCCGACCAGATAATCCATCACGTGACGGTTATCGCCCGTAAAATTGTTGACATAAGCGGATGGATCATTTTGCCCTTGCAGCGAATGTGCGGCTAATTGTAAGCTGGCAATCCACCCCTCGGTGTGTTCATCGAGACGGGTAATGTCGGCGGATGTGAGATTCAGTTTCATCAGGTCGTTGAAAAAAACGGCCGTTTCTGCCAGCGTAAAGCGCAGTTCTTGAATCCCCAACTCTGTCAATTCACCCCGCACGCGCAAACGAGGCAGTTGTAACGGCGGCTCCGTGCGGCTGACCAACACCAAATATAGCTGCGGCGGCAAGTAGTCGAGCAAAAATATCATCGCCTCATGAATGCCCACCTCGGTGATAACGTGATAATCATCCAGCACTAAAACCAGTTTGCCATCAATTGCCGCCAGTTCATTCAGCAAGCCTGCTAACAGTGGAATAATCGCCTGATTCGGATTGTTTTGCGCCGTTGGCAAAATTGTCTGCCCTACATCAATATCAAGTCGTTGCAGCGCCGCCACAAAATAACGCAAAAATCGAATCGGATCATTATCACTTTCATCTAACGACAACCAGGCAATGTTCCCATCGTTTTCCGTTTTTTGTTTTCCGTTTTTTGTTTTTTGTTGCAACCACTCCGCCGCCAACGTCGTTTTTCCCGACCCGGCAGGAGCAGAGAGTAAGGTGAGTTTGCCATGTAGCCCGTTGTTGAGCTTTTCGATAAGGCGAGGGCGTGGGACGCGAAACGGCCGTATTGGCGGCATAAACAATTTAGTTTGCAACAAAATATCAGGCATACGCGCCATTATACCTGTTGTTAAAATTTGTAGATACGGATGGGTGATATACAGATATTTTTCTCATCCGTATTTACTCATTCGCCCATGTAAGAAAACAAACCAGAAGATACCAGCAAATTCACCGACAACGGCAATAAATAGGGTGCTGCGTAAACCGATTTGGTCGCCGAGTAACCCACCAGCCAAAGCACCTAGTGGAATCAATCCTGCCATCACAAACCGCATTGTGGCGTTAACGCGACCCATCATGTCGGATGGTGTCACAGCTTGTTGCAGGCTGATTTGGTTGATGTTGAACAGCGTCAACCCAAAACCAAACAGCGGCTGTGCGACAATGAGCATGAGCACAATCATCAGTTTGCTGCCTGCTGCTAATGGAACTAACAAATCACCAAGCGCCGTCAATGCGATGCCGATGATGAGCGAACGGTCGTTTCCCCACCGCCTCGTCAACCTGTCCGTAAACATCGCGCCCAGCAAAAATCCAACACTCCCTGTGGCAAAAATGATGCCTTGCAGACCCGGTTCAATTCCCAATTGATTGGTGAGGTAAAGAATCAGCACAGCTTCTAGCATCGCGTTAAAAAAGTTGAGACTGGCACTGCTGCCCGCAATGCTCCGCAGTGTCCGATTCGCCCAAACAAGCGACACACCTTCCCGAATGCTTTTCCATACACCTTCTTGCTGCATTGGTGATGATGGCGGCGCTTCTTCAAGCTCGATCTTGCCCAAAAATGCACCTGACACGAAAAACGAAAGCGCATCTAGCCCCATGGCAATGGGTGCCGTCAGTAGTTGAATTAATGCACCTGCCAAACTTGGACCAGCAATTTCAGCAACGGTGCGGCTCAATTCGAGTTTGCTGTTGGCTTCAACGAGTTCATCATCTGCCACAAGCACCGGCAAATAAGCCCGATAAGCCACATTAAAAAACAGCGTTAATGTGCCCACCAGCAGCCCAATCACATACAAATGCACAATGTGCAGCACACCCGCCCATGCCAAAATGGGAATCAACAGCAGCAGCCCCCCACGCCCCACATCAGCGATGATCATCAACGGCCGTTTCCGCCGCCGATCCACCACCACCCCAGCAAACAAGCCCAACACCAGCGCAGGCAGTGAGCCAATCGCTGTCAGGATGCCCATTTGGGTGGGTGTGGCGTCGAGAACGAGAACGGCCGTTAACGGCAGCGCGAGAAAGGAAACGGCCGTTCCCACCAGTGACACCGTCTGCGCCGACCACAAATGCAAAAACGGCCGATTTTGCCAAACACCAGATTGAAAAAAGCGCATCATTCACCCGTCAAAATGTTAGTTTTGTGAATTGTTGCCGAAAAACAAAACCACCACCAAAACAACAAAACGCTACATCTGCATCCCCCTTTTCAACACTGAAACATCATCAAAATTATGGCTCACAGATAATCAATTCAATTTCTGCGTTCTTCCGCGTCTTTCCGCGTTCCATTTCTATTCTTCAGGTTCGGGTGTTGCCGTGGCACCGACACGCAAATTTTGGAACGTAAGCTGCCAGCCGCCATCGAAGCCGGTATCACATGGCTCAATGCGCAGTCCGCTGATTTCCGGGCTGCCATCTGCCAAAAACACCGTGTACGACACTTCCGCATCCATCGTGAAATCGCCATACCCTGCGCCAATTTCAGGTTTAAAGCCAGTGTAAAAGCGGTCTTGCCCCCCTTGCCACGTCACCCGCACTTCCACACTAGGCAGCGGGTTCAAAAACGCATCCAGCGTATTCACTTCAATGCGCGGCGTATCTTCGTTGGTGCAAACACGCTGTTGGTCTAACAAGCGGTAGTTGGGCTGTGCGGTTGGTGATGGTTGACTGGTGGCGGTTGAGGTAGGGAATGGGGTGTTCGTCGGGCGTGGTGTGTTGGTTGGTGTCAGCGTCGCTTCGGGGGTGATGGGTGTGTTGGTTGGGGTTGGGGTGATGGTTGCACCTGTGCTGGGTCCGAAGCGGGAAACGGCCGTATTCGCCACTCCCAACTGCTGCGCCACCACAGCCAAATTACGAATCACCCGGTTCGACTCCCCACGACGAATCGCATCATCCAACAGCGCTGCCACCGATTCGGCCAACGCCGGATCATCCAACGCCGACAGCCGCTGTTCGGCCATTTCCCAATTCCCCGTTAGTGCATAACTCTGGCTGACCAGCACAATGTATTCTCGCTTATATTCATCACTAAACCGCGCCGGACTTGCATCCGTATACACCACCGGACTTACTACCCACGCATAATACAAACTGCCCACCAATCCAATCACCAAGCCCAGCAAAATCCAGCCCGCAGCTGAAATACCGCCTGGCATCTGTCGAACACTGCCTTCTGAATAAGTACGACGACGGCGGCGACGACTCATGCGACAACTCCAATTGTTATGATGACCGGGCGATGTGGGTTTAAAACATTTTGTCTTAGCCCTGAAAGGGCTTCCACTTCGTAGCCGGGGGCTTCAGCCCTCGGCGAACACACATACGATTGTCCAGCCGCATTTTTCCTTTTCATCAGCCTCCCTCCGCAAGAAAAGGGACCATCACAGGGGAAGAGAGGCCAAGATCAGAAGCAAGTTGGACCAAACGACGAATATCTACTTCATTTGCGTCGGCCAGCACTTTATCGGTAATCGTTTCCAGTAAAACGGTGTTGGCATTGCTGCCAAATTCGTTGAGTCGGGCTTGTGCCGCAGGCAAATCACTATCGAGTGCGTACGCATCTGCAATCATTTGTACATAATCATTGCGGTAAGCATCTTGCAGCACCGCAGGATTGGCGTCCGTAAACTCCGTCGGCCACACAATCCAGCCGACAGCTAACCCCAATCCAGAGCCGATTACCAATCCAAGTAGTAGAAAAATGAGAATTCGAAAACGCATCATTTACAATAAAAAAGAGTTGCCCTATTGCGGCAACTCTCCTAAATTTGCCCTGCCCCAACAGCGGGCTTATAATGCTGCTGATTGCAGATGCTCTTGTAAATGCCGAAGGTGGGAATCGAACCCACACTCCCGAAGGAACACGAGTTTGAGTCGTGCGCGTCTGCCTATTCCGCCACTTCGGCAAGTGAGCGGGAGTATAGTGTAATTTTGTTTTAGCGTCAACCTTTTTTGTAAATAGATTGCAGGAAAAAGTAAAATAGTAGAAAGTAAGAAGTAGGAAGTAAGAGGTAAGAAATAAGAAGAAACTACTCATTACGCACTTCTCACTTCTGACCATTGGCTAACGACTATTGACTAACGACTAAAAGACTAAGTATGGATGAACCAGGACTGATTCTTGATGCACAAAAGGGAGATGTAGCAGCCTATAACAGGCTTGTTTTGCATTACCAGGAACAGGTTTACAATGTGGCCTATCGCATCATGGGGGAACCACAATCAGCCGAAGATGCTGCGCAAGAGGCATTTATTTCGGCATACAAGGCGTTGAACCGTTTTCGCGGTGGGAATTTCAGAGCCTGGCTGCTGCGCATTGCCACCAATGCCTGTTATGATGAACTGCGGCGCCGCAAGCGCCGCCCCCAATCCTCCCTGGAAGAAATCACAGACGATAATGAGTCGTTTGCCTTTTTACGCAGCCCAGATGAAGGGCCAGAAGGCGCACAGCAGCGCATGGAACTGGTGCGAGCTGTTGAGGAATGTTTGCAAGGTCTGCCGGAGGATCAGCGGGTAACGGCCGTTCTCTGCGACGTCGAAGGATACGACTACAACGAAATTGCCAACATCACATCTGTCTCACTCGGAACCGTCAAATCCCGCATGAGCCGCGCCCGCCGCAAGCTGCGCGATTGCTTGCGCGGCTTCGGGGAACTTTTGCCGATGTCGTATCGTCTAGAAGGTGAGACTTAAAATATTGGATTTACGATTTACGATTTATGATTGAAGAACCATGTTTGATTTACTACGCGACCTGACGAAATCAGCCGAGGAAAAACGGCAAGAACAGATAACCGCCTACGTGGACGGTGAACTGTCGCCGCGTGAGCGCCAACACTTTGAGCAGCTCATGGCCGACGATCCTGGCTTGCAGGCCGAAGTGGCCGATTTGCAGCAGTTTAAGCAAAACCTGCGCCAACTGCCGCGTCGTCGTGTACCGCGTAACTTTACGCTAGACCCGGCACGTTATCAGATGCCACAACGTCAGCCTTTGCTGCAACTGTATCCGGCAATGAGGGTGGCGACGGTGTTAACGGCCGTTTTCCTGATCATCGCCGTATCTGCCGAACTGCTCACCTTTGGTGGGGCACTTGAAAACTCTACAGCCTCCGAGCCTGTGGCAATGCAGTCAGCCCCAGCAGATGAAGCTGCCATGGACACAGCCGCTGATAGTGCAATGGAAGAGATGGCAGTTGAGGAAGAAGCAGTTGAAGAAGAAACGATAACTTTTGAAGCTGCCGAACCGGTAGAACTGGCAGAAGAAGCCCCTGCAGAAGAAGTTGCAGCAGAACCTGAGATTGAAATTGCAGCAGAAGTTGAAGTCGAGTCAGAAATTGAGGTGATAGAAGCTGAGGAGGTGGCTGAGGAAGCGCTCCCGGAAGAACCAGCTCCTGCGCCTGAGCAAACTGCGAGAGCAACGCCTGTTAAGATTGATCCACAACTTGATACAATGACCAGTGAAGGCGAATCAATGGATGATGGTGCCGAAAATGCAGCGGCGGGATCAGATGCGCCAGCGGCCGCCCTGGCACCAACGCCATCCCCCGTAGGCACTCAGGCACCAGATACGCCTCGCATTCAGCCTACACCCACACTTGCGGATCGGGTCATTAAAACGCAGCCAGCTGCCACCGAAATTGCGCTAGAATCAGTGGAAATAGGTGTGGTTGAACAGGATGAGGATGCGGAAACGGCCGTTTCCATCCCCCACATCCAAACCCCCCGCCCCCTTTCCGACCTACGTATCATTCAAATTATGTTGGCTGGATTGCTTGGTGTATTGGGAACGGCCGGTTGGTACACACGCCGTCCACAATAAGAAAGAGATAGTTATTGGTATATTTGTGTATT
>QQUD01000429.1 GCA_008501785.1 Chloroflexota bacterium | reverse complement strand
ATATTTCTGAAGCGACTCAGGCGTTGATGCCGCGTGCGAATGTGGTTGGAGTGGGGATTGGGTATAAAACAGTGGGTGGGGAGTTGGTCAGGGATGAAAATGACAATTTGGTGGAGTGCATCGTTGTGTCTGTGCAGCAGAAGGTTTCACCTGAGCAGCTCTCAGCAAGTGACATTATTCCTGAACGGATAATGTCAATGCAAACGGATGTGGTTGAAACAGGGCCGATTTCGATTGTGGCAGAACTGTCAGGTGAAACAGATGCGGTTGCGGTTGATCCTAAACAACGCATTCGGCCAATTTTGGGTGGCATATCGACTGGTTTGAACCCTGGGATAACGGCCGGAACGATAGGTTTGCTGGTGAAGAAGCCGAATGATCCTAATGATTACATTTTGTCGAACTGGCATGTGTTGGCGGGTAACAACACACCTGTCTCGCAGCGTGAAGTGCTGACGATTACGCAGCCCGGTAATTTTGATGGGGGGCGTGTTGCCAATGATGTGGTGGCGATGCTGGCTGATTTTGTGCCGATTCAATCAGGTGATGATGGGGGTTCTCAGCCGAGTGGTTGTGGTACGGCGGCGGCGGTGGCGTGGTTGCCAAACTTAATTGCTTCAATCGTTGGGTCGAATACACGGTTGATGCCGGTTGTGACCACGATGGCTGAAGGTGATAATTTGGTGGATGCGGCGTTGGGTCGGGTGACGGTTGATTTTGTGCGTGAGGTGGCTGAGATTGGGGTGGTTGAGGGAGTGGAAACGGCCGTTCTCGGCATGAACGTCAAAAAATTCGGCCGTACCACCAGCTTCACCACCGGCACAATTACCCAGATTAACGCCACATTTTCCGTACAAGGCTACCCTGGTGGTCCGGCCACATTTACAGATCAAATTGCGATCACGGCTGACAGTGGTACGTTTTTGGAAGGGGGCGACAGCGGCAGTTCGCTCATTTCTGAGGATAACAAAGTGGTGGGGCTGTGTTTTGCTGGTTCAACAGCGATTGGTATTGCGAATCGGTGGGAGCATGTGGTGGCGGGGTTAGGTATTGTTTTATAGAGATGACAGCAACAGATTGGAGTAATAAACAGATTAAGAAAGAAGAAGCCTTCTAAAAATCTGTTGTTTACTCCTATCGGCTATTGTTTATTCTTCGAGGGTGTAGATGAGTGTGTCGGTGTGCCAATCCTTCCAGCCGAACCAGAAGGATGTGGTGCTTTTGATTTGGGTGAGGGTGGTGCCTGCGAGGGGGCCGTCGGTGGCGAGACCGGTGAAGGCGTTCCAGGTAGTGCCAGTTTCTTCGTCGGTGATGATGCTGGGGTCGTCTGTGGCGACAAAGGTGAGGGTTTGGTCGTCGATGGTGCGGTTGTAAACGGCCGTTGCAATCGAATCAATATCAAACAACACCAGGAGATGCGTTTCGCCAATTGTGTCGTTGACAACCGGTTCTTTGCTCAAAGCGCGGAATGGATACGCTTTGGTGACGTCTGGCAGCTCGACACCCACCACAAAATCTTTCGTTGACAGGCGATCATCGCTATATGTTTCGCCAATAACACCGGCAGATGGGGATTGATAATAACCGGTGTAGACGTCAAATGAATCGGCACGTCCCATTTTGTCTAATGCGAGCGTTTCAGGATGCAGTTCTGTCCATTCTTCCCAGGTCATCATCCAGGAAGGCACAAATTCGAGCTTGGTGCCGATCATGTCGCCTGCAACCGCTTCGCCAAGAAGCTGGCTCCAGTAGCTTTTTGTTTGTCGGTCATACATGACGAGTACATTGCGAATTAGTTTGCCAGATACGCCGAATGTGAATTCTTTTCCCTCAATTTCTCGGGCATACACGATGCCCGTAAAGCAAAGCGGTCACCACGTGACGGCGATTTTCTCGCCGCCAACAACATCATTGACTATTTCGTGATTACTAAGTAGTGGAACTGAATAGGCGCGGGCATCGCCGTTGAATTCAACACCGATAATCAGTTCGCCAGGTTGGTATATGCCGTCAGCTTCGGCAACGGTGATAAATTCGGGATTGTCGATGGCGGGAATGCCATCGGGGGGGAGAAGGGTGATCAGCTCGTATTCTGCATATTTTTCAACCAAAACTGGATCGGGGGTGCGGGTTGGGGGTGTGTCGGTGGGTGTGGGGGCGATGGTGGGAACGGCCGTTTCCTCTTCAATGGCTGCTTCAGTCGGTTCAGCAGTCACTGTTGGCGGTGGTGCTGTGTTAGTGGACGGGATTTCGGTCGGTTCCGTTGTTGAGGTTGGTTCGATGTTGGTTGATGAGATGGATGTGGGAGTGGGAACGGCCGTTTCCGCAGAACAAGCTGCTAGAAAAATAGCTAACCCCAGCCACAATTTGTGCATTTTCATAAATGAGTTCCTTTATTGAATCCCTATTGTCGAGCTACAATTAGAATTCGTCCGTAGGGCACATTACAAAGTGTGTTTGTGTTATCATGTTGGAGCCTGCTGGCTTAAAAGACAGAATTAAAAAGAGCATATCAGGCATCAGGTATCAGATATCAGCTCTTTGGCTGACATGCTGATACCTGATACCTGACAGCTAACAGCTAAAAGGAGTGCTTCATGTCTATTAAGCGAATTGCCATTAACACCGGGGGAGGGGATGCACCTGGTTTGAATGCGGTGATTCGAGCGGCCGTTTTATCGGCCTGCACTCGGGGGTGGGAATGTGTCGGTGTTCGGGATGCATTTAATGGGTTGATGATACCTCATGAATATCCTGAAGGGTGGCTGATGCCGCTGACACGCGAATCGGTGCGGGGGATCACGCATCTGGGTGGCACAATTATTGGCACATCCAACCGTGGCAATCCACGAAAATTCCCAGTCGAAAATGAAAATGGCGAGATAATACGTGTAGATAGAACTGACGAAATTGTATCTGCATTTGAGTCGCAAGGAATTGATGCGTTAATTGCCATTGGCGGGGATGGTGGCTTAAAGTTGGCACATACGTTGTCGCAGAGGGGCATTCAAGTGGTGGGTGTGCCAAAGACGATTGACAATGATTTGGATCAGACTGTGATTACGTTTGGGTTTGATACGGCCGTTCACTTTGCTACTGAATGCCTGGACCGGCTGCACTCTACAGCCGCCGCTCACCAGCGCGTTATCGTGGTGGAAGTGATGGGGCGTTATGCGGGTTGGATTGCCTTAAACGCTGGTGTTGCTGGAACAGCCGATGCTGTGCTCATCCCTGAAATTCCCTATGACATCAACAAGGTTGCTGAAGCCGTGTTGGATCGTGAAAAAAGAGGTCGGCGATTTTCTCTGGTTGTTGTGGCAGAGGGGGCGAAGCCGAATGGCGGTACGGTGGCCACAATGAATCCCAATTCAGATCGATTAGGTGGAATCGGTTATATTGTTGGCGCACAACTCGAAGAATTGACAGGAAAACAAACAAGGGTCGTGCGGTTGGGGCATTTGCTACGTGGCGGAACCCCCACTTCCTTTGATCGGTTGCTGTCATTGAGATTTGGGGCGGCTGCGGTGCGTGCTTTAGATGAAGGACATTCGGGCGTGATGGTGGCATTAGACCCACCAACTGTGCGTTACGTGCCATTAGAACAGGCAACTCATCGTATGAAAACCGTGCCGTTAACGGCCGATACCGTGCTAACTGCGCGGGATTTAGGTATTTCGTTTGGAGATTAACCTAATTGGTCATTGTCATTTCGAACGCAGTCTTCGGAGTGAGAAATCTTGCTTCGTGTCTATCAAGAACCCTCTGCCTCAAAGCAAGATTCCTCGGCAGACCTCGGAATGACAATTGCATGACAAATTTCTTCCTTATT
>QQUD01000385.1 GCA_008501785.1 Chloroflexota bacterium | reverse complement strand
TTGCACAATCTAGTGCAACTAGACACGTTGGTAAAGCGGAAAGATGCAGCGTATTGTTTTCGAATACCATTAGCAGCCAAATGGCTGCGCCATAATTATTCGGTAGTTTCTTAGCCAAATGGAGGAGATGATGAGCGCGATGGAGCAAAAAGCTGCCTTTTTGGGACGAGAACCCGTTGCAGAAGCAGAAGATTTTATGGGCCGGAGAGCTGAAATTCGCTGGTTGGCAGACAAGCTTGGTCGCGAAATGCCACAAAATTGTAATATCGTGGGGGAACCCCGCATTGGTAAATCTTCATTGTTGCAATACGTGTATCGGAATCAAATTGGTTTGCCAAAAGGGATGAACGGCGTTTATGTCTGGCTGCGTTTGGTAGAGTTGTCCGATTATTCTCCAGATTCTTTCTGGCATTTTGTAGTGAAACGCGTTGTGCATGCCTTGAAAAGGCATGGTTTAGACGTGAATGATGATGTTTTAAATGAGCCAAACCTCGATGCCCGCGATTTATTTGATGCGCTAGATGAAATGCTGGAGCAAATTATTGAAAGTGGGGAATTGGCGCGAATTATCTTGTTGATTGATGATTTTGATGTGTTAGTTTACCAAGGCATTCAAAGTCGTGATTTGGATTGGCTGCGATCATTGGTAACGCGTTATGGCGAGGTGTTGGCTTTTGTGATTAGCAGTACGGATTCGTTGGTGCGGCTGTCTGAGCGTATTTTGCAGCACGAAGATGAGAGCGGACGACAAATGGTGTCGCCGTTTGCCAATATTTTTCATAATTTGCAAATGGGGTTGATGAGTCGTGCGGATGCAGAGGCTTTGTGTCGGGAAGCTGCGGTTGCGGAAGGTGTTTCCGCACTTTCAGAGGCAGATATTGACTTTTTGTTGCTAGAGGCGGGTCGCCATCCTGCCATGTTAAAAATTGGCGTGGGTTATTTGTTTGAAGCCCAACGCTTGAGTGAACCCAATGAGATTTATGAAGATGCCCGCAGTGATTTCTTGTTTGATGGACATGTGCGTTGGTTGAGTCAGAACTTGTTTACACGGCGCACGATGGAAGAAAAACAGGCGCTGTTGGAATTGGCTAATGACACGGCCGTTACCTGTGACCCAATCATCATCAATCGCTTAAAACGGCAGTTGGGGCTGGTAGAGAAGCGAAACGGCCGTTTGTCCCTCTTCTCCAATGCATTTCAACATTGGACGCAGCGACAAAAAATTGAAGAGCCTGAAACTGAGTTTGATAAAGAAACAGTTGATGCTGCTGCGTCCGAACCCACATTTGAATACGTTGCACCTTCGCGCACAGTTCGCTTCAGCAATGGGGAAGAAGTGCGTTTAACACCCTTAGAAAATCGCTTACTTAGCTACTTCTTAGAAAACGCTAATAAAGTTTGTACGACCGATGAGCTGCTAAAAAACATCTGGGGATCCAATAAAACACGAGCTGTTGTTGAAAAAGCAGTTAATAGATTGCGTACAAAAATTGAAGTGGACCAAAAACGTCCACGTTTTATTTTGTCGGCGCGTGGTGAAGGATATTTGCTTAGAATTAGATAAGTAAAAGCTATGGTTAAAGAGTGGGAATTCGAATAATAGTGCCAAAATGAGTTGCATATAAAAATTATTTTGTTAAACTGTTTATGGCTCCCCCCCGAGAGATGTGCCCATAAGCGCCCGCTTATGGGACATCTCATTTTTTTTACCCAGACACTATTATCCAATCAAAAGCATGTAATTCAATAGGAGATTTCCCCCAGGACTTTGTGGGTTTATGCGGAAGTTTTATCAATGATTATGCTGATTACACATTTTAAGAATATCTTTTCTCTGCGAAGTTGGCGCAATCTTTGATCGTATTTATAAATCCAGTGTTTTTTGAATTTCAGAAAGGTGGGATTGTTCGTAGTCGGCAATCATATGACATATTTGGGCAATGGTCCAGATGGTGTTTGATTCGTTGGTGTAAACGGCCGTTTCCCACACCTCATCCCCCAATTCCAATACAGCAGCCATCAAAGTTTCACGTACACGCTTTAATTTATCTAAAATAGCCTGCTTTTGTTCCATTACGCTGTATCATCCTCTTGCCTAATTTGAAAATCAAGTTCAGGAGTATCAGGTTCGTCGTCGACAATGACGAGTGTGTTGCCAGTTCTGCGCTTTTGTTCCAATAAGAAATTAGCTAATGGCTCACGCAAATAACGGGCAATGATACGTCGCAAAGGACGCGCACCATATTGTGGCTGATCATTTTTTGCCAACAGCCACTGTTTGGCTTCTACCGTAATTGCTAAATCAATATTTTGTTGGGCTGCCAGCTTCACCTCTTTTTTCAGCATCAAGTCTAAAATTTTCCCGAGCTGTGGTCCAGTGAGCTGGTGGAACATAATCACATCATCCATCCGGTTCAGGAATTCGGGGCGGAAGAAAGTGCGCACATTTTCCATTACAAGCTGTCGCTCAACCTCGCCAATAACGGGCACGAGCATGTGTTGTGAACCCAGGTTGCTGGTCATGATGATCACGGCATCGCTGAAGGTGGCTGTGCGGCCCTGACTGTCGGTGAGCCGCCCTTCTTCCATCACTTGCAGCAGCACATCAAAAACGCGGGTGTGTGCTTTTTCGACTTCATCAAAGAGGACAACGGTATACGGCCGTTCCCGCACAAAATTCGTCAACTGCCCACCAGCCTCATGCCCCACATAGCCTGGAGGCGCACCAATCAGCCTGTTTACGCTCGCTTCTTCTTGATACTCGCTCATGTCTAGCACCATCATTGCTTTTTCCGTGCCAAACATAAATTCAGCCAGTGCTTTTGCCAGTTCTGTTTTACCAACACCGCTTGGTCCCAAGAAGAGAAACGAGCCAATAGGACGCTTGCGGTCGCGTAGACCCACACGGGCTGTTTTCACGGCGCGACTGACAGCCATTACCGCCTCTTCTTGCCCAATAATGCGGTGGTGCAAATGTTCTACCATGTTGGCATATTTGCCCTGCTCATCTTCGCTTAGCTTTTGTAGCGGGATTTTGGTCATTTGGCTGGCGGCGACGGTGACATCTTCGCTATCTAAACGGCCGTCTGCCTTAATCTCGGGCAAGTTAGCAACACGGTCTTGCGAAACCATACGGACTAATGCACAGGCGCGATTGGTGAGCTGCACAGCACCGGCAGGGAGGGCGATGGTTTTGATGTATTGGTTGGCGAGTGTAGCGGCCGTTTCCAGCGCATCTCGTGCAACTTCAATTTCATAGTCTAATTCCAGCCGAATCTTGTGGAAATTGAGAATTGAGATAGTTTCTTTCAGCGTGGCTGCGGCCACATCCAGCCGGTTACTGTTTTCACGAATGATGCGATTTTGACGCAATTTTTCAAATGCGGCAGGGGTTGTGGTGCCAATCACAACCTGTTCGTTGCCTAAAATTGCTTTATGCAGCTCTCGATTCACTTGTTCTGGGAATTTAGCTCGCAATCTATCCGCAAAAAACCGTTCAATATTGGGAACTAATAGCACGCCACCACTAGCACGGCGCATAGCTGCCCGAATTGCTGCCAAAGGATTTTCCAACAAAGCTGTTTCGCTCATTTCAACTACAGAACGTAAATTATCTGGACCTTTACCTTCGGCGAGCAGTTGGGCTAACGAGTAGATCAGCGTGCGTTTTCCGGCTCCTTCTGGTCCAACCAGCAGCACATGCCGGTTTTGTGAAAGTGAGAGCAGCCCCATTAAATCACGGAGCAGCGCATCGCGTTGGAAATAGGAGGCGGCGCTACCATCTTTTGCTTCTTGAATGTAGTCATGCAAAATTGGCGAACCCTCTTTT
>QQUD01000162.1 GCA_008501785.1 Chloroflexota bacterium | reverse complement strand
TTGAAGGCAGCGAACGTGGCATTATGAAACGGCCACCATTCCACCCGAAGGAAAGCATTTTTAGCCGAGGCATGGGCAAGCGCATTTTGTGGATTGGCTTCTTGATGGGAGCTGTGTCGTTAGGTGTTGGCTATGTGTATTGGCTGCAAGACCCGAACGGCCCATGGCAAACGATGGTGTTTACCACGCTCACACTAGCTCAAATGGGTAATGCGTTAGCCATTCGCTCCAATATTGATTCCATCTTCTCGATTGGATTCTTCTCAAATAAACTGATGTTGGGTGCTGTTCTGCTCACCTTCTTGCTGCAATTGGCGCTCATTTACGTGCCGTTTTTGCAGAACTTCTTCAGTACAGAAGCATTGCCGCTCAATGATTTGCTGATTGCATTGGCAGCAAGCTCCGTTGTGTTTTTCGCAGTTGAAATTGAAAAATGGGTACGCCGACAACGGGGCGACGAAGCGTAGGTTCGTTGATTTAGATACGTTTTATTTGCTTTTTATCACGGATAGGGAGGAAAACGGATATAAAAAAATCCGTATTCTTCTCTATCCGTCTCATGAGTTCCAATCAATCAGCAATTTGCATATCGTGGCGTTTGAGTGTTTCAGGTACAAAACGGGCAAATATGAGTCCGGCCAGGATACCGCTGCCAGCCAGGAATAAAGCGGCCGTTTGCAACACGAGCAAGTCAGCCACCCCACCAACAATGATTGGTCCCAACGTGAAGCCACCATCTCCAATAAATCGCCATGTGCCCAGAAATTCGCTGCGTGTAGCTGTTGGGGCCAAGTCTGCTCCAAGTGTCATCATTGTGCCGGAACCGACGCCGTTGCCGAAGCCGATGAGACAGGTAATCATCAACAGGGTCGTGAAGCCTGTTGCTAGGGGCAGCAAAGCCATTCCTGTAGCCTGAATCAAAAAGCTGGGCACAATTGCAAATTTGCGGCCAAATCGGTCCATCACCCAGCCTGCCGGGTAAAACAATGTCATATCAACCGCAGCGGCAGCGCTGATGATTGTGCCAATTGCTTGCACATCTAGCCCGAGCACATCTGCACCGATCAGGGGAATGATCACATTGCGTCCGGCACGAACTGTTTGGGCAAAAAGCTGGGCCGTACCTGCGGCTGCTAACAGGCGATAATGTGTTTTGATAGTGTTAAGCAAGCCGTGTTTTTGCGTTTCACCAGGGATGACAGCGCCGGTACGAGTGACGAAAATTAGGGTGAGGATAACGGCCGTTCCCCCCGCCACGCCATACAGCAAAAATGGCAATCGTAATCCATAAGCGGCCGCAGCCGCTCCCCCAACTGCCGGTCCTAAAAACGTACCAATTCGATTGATGCCACCATATAACGCAATTGCGCGTCCTCTTGTGGTTTGTTTGACGGCTTCAGCAAGGTAGAGATGACGAGCAATGTTAAAAAGCGACATGCCAAGACCGGAAACAAAGCGTAATGCCATTGCTTCGTAAACAGACCTGGCCCAAAAAAGAAGGATGGTGGTGGTGATTAAGGTGAGCAGCCCCACCATCATGGCCCGTTTGCGCCCTAATTGGCGCAACAAAACTCCTGCTGGCATATCCGCAACCAACATGCCAAACTGTTGCGCCGCCAGCACCATGCCAATCAGCCCATACGATGCACCAAAGTCGCGCACATACAGTGGCAAAATAGGAATGAGAAGCCCACGACTAAATGCAAGCAGTAACGTCGGCGCGTAAATGGGCAGGATCAGTGGGTTGTTTTTTAGGGTTTTGAGCATGTTCGCCTTCATGTCATTTCGAACGGAGTCTTCGAAGTGAGAAATCTTGCTTCGTGTCTATGATTATTTCCCCGCCTCAAAGCAAGATGCCTCAGAGGACTTCGGCATGACAATTGCATGACAAGTTTCTTCCCCATTCTGTGCTGGGTCTTCCCAGCATAGGTTACTCGGAATGATGGGGTTAGATGGGAATAATTGGGTTTTTAGGGCAGTGGCTGAGTGATTCTAACCCTTCGTTGGTGATGATGGTTAGGTCTTCGATGCGGACGCCACCCCAACCGGGGATGTAGACGCCGGGTTCAACGGTGAGTGTCATGCCTGCTGAAATGGTTTCACTTTCGTGCGAACGAGGTGATAAAAATGGGTCTTCGTGGATGTCGAGGCCGACGCCGTGACCGAGGCCATGTCCGAAATGTTCGCGATGTCCAGCATTGCCAATGAGGTTGCGGGCAATGCTGTCGATTTCTTTGTTTTTCATGCCGGGGCGGGTTTGAGTGAGAACGGCCGTTTGCGCCGCCAACACCAATTCATAAACCTCTATAAACTGCGAAGTTGGTGCATTCCCCAGGAAAAACGTGCGCGTCATGTCGCTGCGATAGCCGTTTAGCTGTGCGCCCATGTCGATAATAATCGCGTCCCCCGGTTGCAATTGGCGATCTCCAGTCATGTGATGCGGAGAAGATGCATTTGCACCTGATGCAACGATGATGGGGAAGGCCATGCTGTCGGCTCCTGCTTCGCGCATTGCCTTTTCTAGTTCCCATGCCAGAGCCTTTTCAGACATGCCTGGATGCGTGATTTCGTTTACCAAGGACATGGCTTGATCGGTGATGGCTGCTGCCGCCTGAATTGCTTCAACCTCGGCTATTGCTTTGATGCGTCGGTATGGTTCTACTGTCTCGTTTAAATGAACCCATTCGACCGATGGTGCAGCTTTTTCTAGCTTTTTCGCTTCTTCTAGCGTGGTGTGGTTGGCTTCGAGGCCGATTTTTTGAGCGTTGGCTTGGTGGAGGAAAACGGCCGTTTCCTTTTCCGTGCGCTCATGTTTGAACAGCGTAAACAGTGGTGCTTGTGCTGTTGCCTGCTGGTAATAGCGTGAATCAGTTGCAATGGTGGCCTGGTCTGGTGTGACAAGGAGTTGCGCATTTGAGCCGGTAAAGCCACTCAGCCAGCGTCGATTTGTGGCACTGGCAATGAGGAGTGCATCGACTTGCCAGTTGGAGAGGTGGGTTTGAACGGCCGTTAACCGTTCTTGTAAAACTTGTTGTTTGTTTGGCATATGTTTTGGTTTGTTAGGTGCGACGCACCTAGATTAGCCAGCTATTTTGATGCTACCTTTTGCAGCTCAGTGTTGATGATCGCTCTCAAAATTGCCGTCATCGTAGCATAAGTTGGGTCCATGCCAAAGTACGACAAATTTTGTGAGCCTAAATTTTTCCCCTTGCTAAATGGTGTATCTGAAGCGTAGTGTAAGATGCCGAGAGGGAATGGGACATTGTGTAAATTCACAATTTCGTTGTGTGGGTGTCGCTTGGGTCGGGCCATTTCATAGATGCCGCTCAAATATGGGCCAGCTTCCATTTCCATGTCGGTGTACCCTTCTTTGTAAAAAACGGACATGTAGCCTTCGTTTTGCAAAAAGGTGCCGGGAACCGAAATTGCTTTTTGATTGTCCATCACCGTGCCGTAAACAAGGTAGGGGGCCACATCATCTGCCGTAAAGCAATTGTTGAAGAGGTAGGTGTTGAGGGAATGTTCGTCGTGAACTACACTGGGAATCATGACGTCACCAATACGGCCGTTTAACGTCGCCGCTTTGCCCATGATGTAAATGCCACGCAATTCCGCACTGTTCCGCGCCACTTCTGTTAGTACTTGATACGCAGCCATGCCTAATGGATAATCCACATTTACAATTAAAGCATCGCTTTGGCGTAATGTATCAATTCCCGGCAACCGCAGCCTCGGATCCAAACATTCAGACCGCAGCTGCTTCAAATCTACAATTTGCACTTGAACATCAAAAGCATGTTCACTTGGGACTCGTGTGATGCCTAACTCTTGTTCATGCTGTAAGCGCGTTGTTCGGATATCTGGTTGCTGTTGTTCTAACTTTTTCAACGCATAATACAAAAAGTTTTCGCGGCTGCTGGGTACATTGTCCTTTAAAATGGCGTTATATTCTTGATTTAAATCTTCGTCGCCATTTTCGTGGATGAATTGATGTAAGTCATCTTCTCGAAGCAGTGCGAATCCGCTTACCAGGTTCGTCATGCTGTGTGTGTTTGATGAGATAAAGTAGATGGGTCTATCTTCAAATGAAATGTCGGGGTTTTTACGCGTTACGTTTATCCACCAGCGACGGGTGGCCCGTTTGTAGTCGGCTAATGAACCAGCTAGAGAGCGAATGGCGATTTCTTGCCGTTCATGAATGATGCGGAGGAGTTTAACGGCCGTTTCTTCTTTCCAAATTTTCGCCAGCCGCTGCAAATCTTCTGCTGGAACATCGGTCATGTGTCCCAATCTCGCCAATTTGTTTCCAGAAGGAATGCCACCAGCTTGTTGAATTTGCTCGAGCAGTTTGATGGCATTTGGATGATTCAAGAAGCGGCGCAATTTACTCCGCTCGATTTGATAGGCCGTTAAAATAGGGACGATGTCGTCAATGTCGGAACGACTGGCGATATAAACAGCCAATCGATCTTCACCATCAAAATAGCTGCGACGGCGTCTCCCCGGCGCACTGACGCGGGTCCACGTTTCGATATCTGGAAATCCATGTTGAGCAAACACAAAATCAGATTGGCCCATGAGAACAAGTCGCAGCTGATCGAGACAATCAGGTATGCGCAAAATGGCGTAGGTGAAGGCTGCCATATCTGGTTTGTCTTCATCTGCATCAACATGGAGGGCTGAATTCATGCTTTTATGAGCTTCAACCAGTGTTTTTATTTGCACTTCTCGGGTGCTACGCAAGAGGGAGTAGTACGTGCGTAAATAGAGATTAATTTCTTCGTTGCCTGAGCTTGGTACGGTTCGGTCCATAGGGTTTGGGAGTTGGTATATTGGTATATTCGTATATTTGTAAATTGCTCTACAAATATACGAATATACCAATATACGAATAAACTAATTAACAAAAATGTGGCCGCTGCCGGTTTTGACAGTGCCGACGATTACGGCCGTTTCACAATGCTGCTGATACGTTTCAACTTGCTCTGGTGGGACGGCTACAAACAAGCCCCCAGATGTTTCTGGGGTCCAGAGCAAATCTTGAGTCAGTTGATCGATGCTATTTGCAAATGTGACGTGGGGGCGGAAATGTTCCATATTGCGTCCCATGCCGCCAGGGAATGCGCCAGCTTGTCCATAGTCGTGCGCTCCGGGTAGCCAGGGTAGCTTTTCAGCTTCGAAATGGAAATCGACATTGCCCTGACTGGCCATTTCTTGCGCATGGCCGAGCAAGCCAAAGCCGGTGATGTCTGTCATGCCGTTGGCGTGTGCCAATTGCGAGGCTGCAGCGGCTGTTTTGTTGAGTTGTTTCATGGAGAAAACGGCCGTTTCCACATCTTCCGCCTTTGTAATGCCCTGCTTCAAAGCCGTTGTCACCACGCCAACGCCAAGCGGTTTGGTAAGCAGCAGCACGTCACCTGGTTGTGCGCCCCCTTTGGCTTTTACTTGTGCCGGATCCATTACGCCTGTAACAGCCAGCCCATATTTTGGTTCTTTGTCATTGACGCTGTGCCCACCGGCAATGACGCCCCCAGCTTCAGCTACTTTTTCTGCACCACCGCGCAGCACTTCGCGCAGGATGTCTCTGTCGATATTATCGGGCCATGCAACTAGATTGATGGCAAACAACACCTTGCCACCCATCGCGTAAATGTCAGACATCGCATTAGCCGCCGCAATCGCCCCAAAATCATAGGGATCATCGACCACAGGCGGGAAGAAGTCGGTGGTATTGATGATGGCCTGCTGGTCATTGAGTTGGTAAACGGCCGCATCATCTGCTTTGGTTAAACCAACCAATAGATTCGGAAAGTCTTCTGGTTTAAACGTTTCTTTTAACGGTTGTAATACGTGCGCCAGGTCCGCCGGACCTAGTTTTGACGCTCAACCCGCGCAAGATGCGTATGATGTAAGACGAATTTGTTTGGCTATCGTCATCTGTTCTCCGTTTTTTGTTTACTGTTTTTTATTTAATGTTTACAATACGGCAAGTATACCGAATGCCTATGACTAAGCAATTAAGATTGACGACTGTTTAGCCCGAACTTATAATCACAAACTTAATGATGGAGTCAAAATCTTTTTCACGATTTGAAGCAATGGCGCGACGATTGGTCGAAGGATCGTTTAAGCGCTTGTTTGGTGGCCGTTTAGAGCCAATGGAAGTGGCAACCCAACTTGCTCAGGCTGTTGAAGCCTCGCAGCAGGAAGGCAAGGTTGCTACTCGTTTTTGGGTAAAATTAAACCCGGCTGACTTTGATGCTATTTTGGCGCAGCATCCCTCTCTAGCTGATGATTTATCGCAATATGTGCTAGAGATGGCGCGGGAGGCTTCGCTGGTATTGCCAGTGCGTCCAGACATTGTACTGTCGGTAGATGATGAACTGGGAGTACAGGAGGTACGGATTCAGGCTGTGCATCCCGAAGAACAATCGGCGAATACAACGCAAATTCACCAGTTGAACAAACAGGGCGGTGAGGAAATTCTACAGGCGATTTTGGATGTGGATGCATATTTGATTGTAAACGGCCGTAAACACCTCCCCCTTGACAAGCCATTTATCTCAATTGGGCGACGGGTCGATAATGATATTGTATTAGATGCGGCCACGGTGAGCCGGCGTCATGCGCAGATTCGGTGGCGTTACGGCCGTTTCATTCTCTACGATCTCAGTAACCGGGGGCGTACCTACGTCAATGGCGAAAAAGTGACTGAACAAGCTTTACAAACAGGTGATGTGATTGGCATTAGTAACATGAAACTAATTTATGGTGAAGGTCGGACTGATTCACACGCTCCTGTAAGTTCAGAAGATGACGAATCTACCGATACGCAAATAATGCCTAAGCCTTCAGGATTGCCCAGGCAGACGGGGCTTGATGCCCAGGCAGACGGGGCTGAATGAATGAGTTTTGAAGTTGTTTTGCTCATTTTGCGAATAGTGGGTGCCGGTCTACTGATTGCGTTTTTGGGGGTGATTGCGTGGCTCATTTACCAGGACATGCGGGTTACGGCGCAATCGATTGCGTATCAGTCACGGCAACAAGGTGTTTTGCGTGTATTGACGCTTGATGGGGAAATGCCGATGGGTGAATTGAGCTTCCCACTGATGCCGGTAACAAGCTTAGGACGTGCCTCAACAAACACAATTGTGCTGCAAGATACCTATGCCTCGGGTGAACATACGCTCATTACGCGGCGTGACGGGCAGTGGTGGGTGGAGGATTTGGGCAGCCGCAATGGTACACGCCTGAATGATGTGGTGTTGACGGAAACGGCCGTAATTACCACCGGAGACATCATCGCTATTGGTGAAACCCGCTTGAAGATTGAAATTTAAGATACGGATCAAAACTAAATTATCGAGCTTTACGTTTTCTGGGCGGTCCGCCCCTAGGAGGTCCAATCGTAGGGGTGGGCCCTTGTGGTCGCCCTCTTAGAGCAAAGCTGTAAAAGCACTTTGTCTCATTCTAAACCATGCTAAATTTAATCAATTGCCAGTTGCAGCCTGATGCAAACCGATTAGAAAGTCTACTTAAAGAAATAGTTTATCAATTTTCACAAAACGATGTGATTCATAAAATTTTCGCATTTGGCTCATTTGCAAGAGGAGATTGGGATTGCTGGTCTGATTTAGATTTACTGGTCATCACATTCCAAAACTTGACGTTAGCTCAGTGGTTGAGCCTGGTATCTTCCTACAAACCAATTTTGCATCGCAGCAATTTTGTGCCGCAAGTTGAACCAGCAGGTGGCTTTTTATTGGGAATCACATTTGAGGGTGAATCAGTTTTTCACAAACTTGACCTAAATTTCATGACTGTTGACGAGCATTTGCATATTGAAAACTTGGACAGGTTTGGCAAACTGAAATTGTTGTATGAATCATTGGAGTTGCTTCAACCAGTTGCGTCAGTGGCCTTTGAGCCAGAGTTAGAAGCCCCCTTAGAACGCCAAGAACAGCAGATTGAACACGCAGTTCATTGGACCCACAAAGCCATAAAAGCTGTTATGCGAGGACAACCATCACACGATAAGCTTGCAACATGTGCAAGTAAATTAGCTGAATTTGCTGAACAGGCAAAAGATATAAGCTCAAAGCGCGGAGACATTTCTGCGATTGCAAACTTTTATCTAAAAATTGCTGATAAGATTTTAGTGAGTACCCAGAATCGTGATCGTCATTCGTGATCGTGATCGTGATCGAATGGGAAACCGATTACGATTGCGAAAACGATCACGATCACGAAGTAGTTATCCGGTTTTAGATTGATACATAAGATTACGTTTACAAATGATTCATGCTACAATGGAATTATGTTTGATAGGAGGTTGGCATGGAAAATATGAGTGCTTCATCGTCAACAATTGCAGAACCAACATGGGACATTGCCTATCTTTTTCCGCGCCAGGGGCAATGGAGTGAGGATGAATACTTAGCGCTAGACACCAATCGGCTTGTTGAATTTTCGCACGGCATTTTGGAGGTTCTTAGCATGCCGACCCAGTCGCATCAGTTAATCGTTCTATACCTGTATCAATTGCTGTCACTTTTTACAAACAAAATGGGAACTTTTCTTTGGGCACCGCTTCGAGTGCAGTTATGGCCCGGGAAGATTCGTGAACCTGATGTTGTGTTGATGCTGGCTGCGCATGATGAGCGTCGGGGGGATCGTTATTGGCGGGGGGCTGATTTGGTGATCGAGGTGGTTAGCCCCGATGATCGACGCAGAGATTATGAAGTAAAGCGGCGCGAATATGCCCGAGCAAATATTCCTGAATATTGGATTGTGGATCAACAAGAGGCTGCAATATTAGTGCTGACATTAGAAAACGGCCGTTATCTAGAAAACGGCCGTTTTCAAACTGGCGAGGTTGCGACTTCCAAATTGTTGGACGGCTTTACGGTTGAGGTAACGGCCGTTTTTGAGGCTGCAAAGCAGTAATTCGAAATTTAATCCCCAGCCGCAAATGAACGATTCAAATCGGCCGAAAGTGCATTGTTGATTACGTCTTGAATGCTTTCTACCAACTCTTTACCGACAACTGGTTTTGGCAAATAATGGGTGACCATACCGCGCACGATCTCGGTAAACACATTCCACTGTGTTTTGGCAGTGAGCATGACAATGGGGAGAACGGCCGTTTTCTGACCGTCAGTTGGTTTACAAACAGCAAAACCCGAGCCATTTTCCTGAACAACATCAAAAATCATGACATCTGGCTGCGTTTCATTGATTTTGTTGAGTGCATCAAGACCAAAATTAGCCTCTTGCACAGAAAAACCAACACTTTCCAATAAAATGCGCAATAAATAACGGGTCGAGGGTTCATCATCGATAACCAGGATGGATTGCTTCATTGTCTTTCTCCCTTGAAAGTAAGCAGGTTACGGTCCAGGCTCTCCCGGTTGTGGACTGTGATATTTTTTCAATGAACTTTACGCATTTGGGGAAACTTCACACGCAGGAGATACAATACAAACAGCATGTTTCCATGCACACAAAGACAGACATTAGTTTGACATTGTATCAATTGTTATTTTTAACAGGAAATTTGCGTCCAAAAAGAATTTAACAAACAGTACTTACGTACTAACTTACGAAAGAGGCCATTTCCTACCCTTTTTGCCAGTACGCAGATTGCGTGAATTGGTAGATACTAGGAGTTCTTATAGATTATTTGGGGCAAGGTGCAAGTTGCATGGGGCAAGGAAGAAAAAGATTTAACACCTTGCCCCTTGCTCCTTGCTCCTTGCTCCTTTCCTACGGAGTAGCTTATGTCATTTCATGGCGGAGGTTGGTGGGCCTATATTTCCCACGACGAGAAACAAGATCGCCCGATGATTAGTCGGGAATTGGTTGGGCGTGTTTGGCAATTTGCCGAGCCATACCAAACTAGAGTTATTTTGCTTTTGGTAACAATTTTATTGATTACCGGATTAACGTTGGTCGCTCCTTTGTTGGTGCGGGACCTGATTGATAATGCGATTCCGAATGAGGATGTGCCCCGATTAACCCTGCTGGCGATTGGCATGGTTATGATTCCATTGGTAAACGGCGCGATTGGAGTTGTGCAGCGGAGGATTAATTCCCAAATTGGTGAAGGGGTTATTTACGATTTGCGCCGCGCTTTGTACATTCATTTGCAGCGCATGTCGCTGCGGTTTTTCACGGAAACACGCACGGGCGAATTGATGTCACGCTTGAACAATGACGTGATTGGGGCGCAGCGAGCGATCAGTGACACGATTGTAACGATTGTTTCGAATATTGTGTCGTTGGTAGGCACGCTGGCCATCTTGTTGACTTTGGAGTGGCGTTTAACATTGCTGGGTGTGGCAATTTTACCGTTATTTGTACTGCCTGCGCGGCGGGTTGGTCGCATATTACGTGATTTGCGCCGTCGCTCTATGGAAGTCAACGCCGAAATGAATGCGACAATGAATGAGACGCTCAATGTTAGCGGCGCGATGCTGGTTAAATTGTTCGGGCGTGAATCGCGTGAAGAGAATCGGTTTAGCACCGATGCCGCCGAAGTGCGTGATATTGGGGTTCGTTCGGCGGTGATTGGGCGCTGGTTTTTTGTGATGTTGAGTGTGGTGGGGGCTGTGGGAACGGCCGTTGTCTACTGGGTAGGTGGTTATCTGGTGCTGCAAGAAGCCTTCACGATTGGCACAGTGGTTGCGTTTGGCACCTACCTGGGCCAACTGTATGGTCCGCTGATGTCGTTAACGAATGCGCCCATCGAGTTTGCGCAAAGCATGGTTAGTTTTGAGCGTGTTTTTGAAGTGTTAGATATTCCTGTTGAAATTCAAGAAAAGGAATCGCCTAAGACGTTGCCAAATGTAAAAGGGGCCATGCAATTTGACGATGTATCGTTTAGCTATTCCGCGAAGAATGGACAAGCGGGTGGTTTGGAAGAGATTGCCAGATTTTCCTGGGGTGGTGGCAGTGCTGCACATTTGAAGCGCGGTAAGCAGCGTGAGAATGGGGATGCGGGTAATGGTGGGGAAACGGCCGTTACCGATACACGTTGGGCCTTAAACGATATTAGCTTCTCAATCGAACCGGGGCAATTGGTGGCCTTGGTGGGGCCGAGTGGCGCTGGTAAAACAACAATTACCTACTTGATTCCGCGTTTGTATGATCCAACAAGTGGTCATATTCGTCTCGATGGTCACGACATCAAAGATGTGACACTTAACTCACTGGCCACCAATATTGGCATGGTGACGCAAGAAACCTACCTGTTTTATGACACCATTCGTGCGAACTTGCTTTATGCTCAACCTGATGCAACAGACGCGCAGATGATGCAAGCTGCCAAGGCCGCAAATATCCACGATTTCATCATGGCTTTGCCGGATCAATATGACACGGTGGTTGGCGAACGTGGCTACCGGCTCAGTGGTGGCGAGCGTCAGCGCATTGCCATTGCTCGTGTCATCCTCAAAGACCCACGCATTTTGGTATTAGATGAAGCGACGTCACACTTGGATTCGCTATCAGAAGCATTGATTCAAGATGCGTTACAGCAGGTGATGAAAGGTCGCAGCAGCCTGGTGATTGCACACCGGCTGTCAACTATCCTCGCGGCTGACAAAATTTTAGTCATGGAAAAAGGTCGTCTTGTTGAACAAGGCACACATGACGAACTGCTGGCGAAAGATGGGCTGTATGCTGAACTTTATGAAACACAGTTTAAACCGCATGAGCCTTTGATGGACAACGCGGAATAATAAGGTGGGAGGGAAACGGCCGTTTCCCTCCCAAAATCTATCCTAATTCCAGCGGGCCTCCCTTTTCATCATCAAACCACTTCAATTCAATTTCCAGGCTGTGCTGAATGCCTTTTGATTTTTTGTTTTCGTCTTCGACCTGGACTTCTAAAACCAAACGGTGTGGCAATTGCAGCACAATTTCCTCTTTCCCCTGGCGCAGCACAACCTGACCTTCGCCAATTTTGTCTGCAAGCTGGTGCAAAAATGCACTTGCGTCAGCGCGGCTTTTCCATTCTTCACTTTTAAACAACTTCGTTTCTTTTCCCATCGATGGCCCTCCAATAAATATTTGTGATAAGAAAATTTTAGCAAAATGAAAACGGCCGTGTCAATGAAATTTGGAGGCAATCAATGAATGCATTGGGATGGTACAAATGATGGTTGCGTAACGGCCGTTTTCATTTTACTTACGTTTCATCTCTTGATCGTTTATTAGTGTCACGTGCTGCAAATATCGAGAAGGGAATCCACCAAACTGCAATGATGATGTAAGTAGCCATTTGGGCTGATTCTAATAATGCAGAGGCAACCAGGATGGCCAAGGCTGCAATGAGTGAAATGATGATAATGGAAAATGCTGGGCTTTTAAGTTTCATAAATATTTCCTTGTAGGATCGCTGATGTTACCTTGTTTTTATGAGCCAAAGCCCCACGGCTGCCGAGTCATGTTGTAATATCCTGCCGTTGGAACAAATATAACACCAGTCCAATCCCGACTACCAACCAGATTGCCAGTACCAGCACAGAAAAGCGCATGCTGTCAACCGGCGCTGTTTGATTGAACTCTTGAAATGACGATGCTAACCAAGTGATTGCCTGATCACTGCGCACCCAGGAATTGACATTGGCAATATTGTAATAGGGGCTGAACCGGCCCATATGCAAAAAGGTTGCCTTGTCAAACATGTGGGCAAACGCCAAACCGCTAGGAATAATGAGCGGTTCTGCCACAGAAACCCCGATGCCAACCATAACCCCGCCCAAAATGGACTGCATTAGCAAGGCAGATAAAGCCGCATAAATGGACGCAATCATAACTGAAATAAAGGTCAATATCGCCTGCAAGGCATAATCGCTCAAAAATTCCCGAACAACTTCGTTAGTCACTTCTGGACCATAGGGGACATCAGCAATACGGGAGAGTATCCCATATCCAAAACCGAAAATCACGGACATCAAGCCAAAAGCAACAAGGATCAAAACGCACAAATTGATGAACTTAGCGATGATTAATAGGCCACGACGCTGCCGGGGTACAATGTTTTTCCAGGTTCCCCATTGGTACTCACCGGCAAAGGTAACGGCCGTAAACCCCAACAAAAAGGAACGCCCAAACAAATCGTTCGCAAAATGCCACGAGACCATAAAGTTTTCCGTCCACAATTCAGAGGATATATTATTTCGAAAGCTGGGGCTGAAAAGCGCAGACAAGGAGAGACCGGCAACAAGCCCCAATGCTCCCACTGGGAAAATCCAAATGAGAAAGCCAGTTATCCACCGGTTTCCAACCATTTTTTGCCATTCAGCGTGTAATATATTAACCATCTGTACCCTCCATCAATGGTTCCCCTGTTGCTTCCTGATCGGTAACTTCCAGCGGACTGGTTACTTTCAGAAAAAATGCCTCCAGACTTTGTCGTTGGCTGCATACCTGGAAAATCGCGATCTCGTTTTCAACCAATTTTCGCACAATGTGAGGTGTATCTTTACGTGCTGCTGTAACCGTGACGCTGTTGTTTTCACAGGTGATGGGCCAATGGTTGTGTAAAACGGCCGTTACCTTCTGCAACGGTTCCGCCTCAATGTGCAATTGATGCTGTGCCGCTAGTAGTTCAGCAACCTGACCTTCGCGGATAATGTTTCCGTTATTGATAATTGCTACCTGGTCACAAACCTGCTCTACTTCACTCAATAGATGGCTAGATAAAAACACGGTCTTGCCATTTTCCTCTACCAGTTCCCGAATGAAGTGGCGCATTTCCTGAATTCCTGCCGGGTCCAGCCCATTCGTCGGTTCATCCAAAATCACAAGCTCGGGGTCACTCAACAACGCTGCTGCCAGCCCTAATCGCTGCTTCATGCCGGTGGAATACCCTTTTACCGGTCGGTCTGCCCGATCCGCCATATTGACCTGTGCCAGCAGCATCTCTATCCGCGCTTCATCATAAAAGCCGCCGGTGCGGGCAATCACTTCCAGATTGCGCCTTCCGGTTAGGAATGGGTAGAACTCAGCTCCTTCGACCAATCCACCAACGCGCTGCTGCAAAATAGACGGGTTTTGTTTGATCGGTTGGTCGAAGAGATGGACTTCTCCGCGAGACGGCCGTATTAAATCCAAAATCATGCGAATGGTGGTTGACTTACCCGCCCCGTTTGGTCCCAAAAAACCATAGACTTGACCAGTTGCTACTTCCAGATTGATGCGGCGCACTGCTTTCACCTTTCGTCGGCGACGGCCAAACGTCTTGCTCAAATCCAGTAATCGAATTGCGCAATGGGTTCCCATACAAGCACTCCTTGATACAGCTAGTTTCTCGACCATGCCACTCCCTGGTCTGCGACCAACGCTGCATCTGTCTTTATTATAATGGAAAATTGAGGGAAACGGCCGTATCACGCAGGCGATTTTACATATTTTCTGGTTTGCAGCTCAAAGGATCGACTTGCTTTCTACTTGTAAATCCAGCAATCTTCTAAACTAGGCACTTTGTGAAAATTGGAAGCTCAGATGTTTATCAGTAATGAGGTGGAGATGGAATTATTCAGGCAGGTTGTTAAAGACTTGAGCCATTTTTTCACGGTAGGTTTGGAAGGCGGATCGGCCGTTTTCCGTCAACTTCAGCAGTGTATACGGCCGTTTTCCCACAAACGTTTTCTCCATTTCTACATACCCAGCCTGTTCTAGCTTGTTCAAGTGTGAAGAAAGATTTCCCCACGTGAGGTCAGTGCGGTTCATGAGAAAGGTGAAATCGGCGCTCTCGACCACAGACAGGTTGGCGACAATCATCAGTCGGGCTGGTTCGTGGATGAGTTTGTCAATTTCTCCAGGGGTCGGTGACGTGTAAGCGCCGTTTTCTTGATCATCCATGCGAAACCTCATGCGTTGGCAGTGGGTGTGTGCGCAGGAA